>JAYWGF010000053.1:0-7665 GCA_043778395.1 bacterium
ATGCAACTCTTAAACGAGTGGCAAGATTGAGGTATGCCTCTATTTCCATTGTTGAAACACAATAACTTATATGAAGTTATGGAAGATATGTTTGAAAAACGGATTACTTATGACCCAACAGATGATACAGTTGCTTATCCAGATTTGATGCTCAAAGCCTTTCCTTTCAAGCTTGAACATAAAATGTTGAATAACTGTTGTCAAGTTGAACGGTATGAAGAAAACGTAGATGAGGTATTGGCAACTACAACAGTAGCAGCAATTACTTGAACTACAATTAATTTGTCTAGCTTGACTAATGCAGCTCAGCTTAGATGACCATCTATTGGATCACAGCTTTACTTTGTAGATCAAACAACTGGTGTAACTACTATTAGAGTAATCACGGCAGTATCTGGTACAAGCTATACAATTGATTCAGCAGTAACAGTAAGCGCTTGATCTGTAGTATCAAGATGACCTAAATACGCAGTAATCTGAGATTGTGAAAATGGTCTTGACGATTATTTCACAAAAACTACAGTAAGTCCTAGAACTTCTAATTTTGCAAGGATTGTATACTCTATTAAATTCAATAGATGTGATCTAAACAAAGATAGATTGAGTTACAACTATGGATACACAGTAAATGATTGGATTAAGAATGATCTTATTCAGCCAGCGCAGTGATTCAGAAATCTATTTGTTAAATCTCTTATGTATGGTAATAATACATTTTGACCAAATAGCTATGGTACAGTAACAACTGGATCAGAATCAATGTGATTTATCACTGACATTTGGAAAGCTCAGAAATGTGTAAATCCTACAAATGCAGCAACTGGTAAAATATTTGTACATGACTTTACAAACTGTTGTGCTACTATGGACAGCGATTGTGAAATTATGGAGATATTTCAAGATAAAGTTATTGAGCCGATCCTCGCATCTGGTGCATATACTGATTGAGAACCAATGACTGTTTGGATGAACCAAGTACAGATCAAAGAGATGAGAAAATTCTGACCTGCTATTTCTGATACATTTGGACAACAGGGTATTGTAATTAGAGAACTTGACACAACAGAGGGTTGATTATTTTATAACAAATTCCAACTTCAATCATTTCAGATTGGACAAACAAGATTTGAATATAAATACTCAAAAATTCTCAATGAATTGTTTCCTAAAATTCCAGTTATGATTATTTTCCCAGCTAAGTTTGTAGCATTCTACCAGTATATGGTTGATGGTATTGACGATACTATGAAAGCAAGAATTAATACAGATAGGAGTCCAAGACTAGAATTTATCGATGCAAGTCCACTTGCTCATATGAAGTCTGGTTCTAAAGATTGTTACTACTACAAAATGAATCTTACATATGCTTTGCTTCTTGCAAATCTATGTTCAGGTGCATATGCTTTTGTAATGAATCTAAGAACTAAATCTAGTTGTGATGCAGTAACATGCTGATGAACTGTAGATCTTGTACAGACTGTAGCACCTATAAATTGCTCAGCTCCTACAAATCCACACGCAACGGCTGCTGAAAAAGCATGCTGCTGACCTTGCTAGTATTTATTAGCAAATACATTAGTCCTAGAGTAAAATCTAGGATTTTTTGTTTAATTCTGTATTATATTTGCATAAGTTTATCTATTATAAAACAATAAATGGAATCGTATAATAATATAAAATCCACATATCATCAGATGGCAGAAGCAATAAAATGATGAGATAAAAATAATATTGATATTTTCAGTAGAGTTGTTGCACCAGCTTTTATAGCTGCAAAAGAAATAAAAAATAATCAATATATAAAAGACATTTCCGATATCATACCAAAAGAATCTATGGATAGTTTGTATAAATGAATAGATGCTAATAAAAAAAATATCCTTAAATATATTAAAGATAAATGAAAAAGCACTTCTGAGGGATTAGAGGCATTTTGACAATGATTTTGAAAAACACTATGAATAGTTCCCTGAGTTATTGCATGATTTGGTAGTAGTCCAATTCTGTGAATAGCAGAATGAATAAATGCTTGATATAATCAAAAACCATTTAAAGATGCGATGAAAAATACAATAAGTGGTTGACAGGAGTTACTTAAAGAATCAAGCGCCATTAATGAACAATATGACAATAAAAATGAAACACTAAGTAATAATATATATAAATGATTAGTTCAGTGAATTGCCGTATGAAACGCTGGATGATTTTTCCCATGAACAATGTGACATATAGCATGATACCCAATATGATACTCTGCGCGCTGATATAATGAATTGTGAAATTTAATAAATTGATTAATAAAATAATGAGCTGTAATAATTGTGATTGATATAAGACTGTTTGAGAACTATTTTCTGGTAATTTTAAAACAATGAACCTTGATATTGAGTGTTCAAAAAAACTCCCAACGTTAAATAAAGCTATGGCTCATCTACGATCTTATTCTTTTCTTTTACCTTGATTTAAAGTAAGTGAAATGATTGAGGTGTCTCAGGTATTACATAAAACTTGTGATAGAATATATATGCCAGTATGATTCTTTTGACAATGATGTTGAGGTTGTTTTATTGAAGATGATCAATGCGATAGTTGCTGCCAAGATTGATATAATATGATTAATATGTCATATAAAGAATCAGTACCATACATATGAAATTGACAATATACCATTAGATGTCCACTTAGTAATGTGATAGAATATATAATGCCAAATAATACAACGGCTGCATACTTTACATACTATAGGTATTTTGATAGATTAGAGGACGAAAATAGCTTGGTAAAAATACCAGATTATTTAGAACCAGCTCTTGATATGTTGCTTGCATATCACTCACCATGAATAGACCCAGCAGATAAAGTAAGTCTATGAGAAGACTTTTCAAACTATATGAAACAACAATACGAAGTATTTAAACTATCCAAACAAGTTCCAAGTAAGATATCATTTACTCTATTTAGATAATGGAAGAAGAAAATAAGCAAGAAGTAATCATACAAGATAAATCTAACGCAGAGAAGTTTCGAGATATTCATAATGAAAAACATAAGATAGCGCAATCTAATTTAGGAAAAATAGGATATATAATATGAAACAACCAACAGAGCAAGACCTCAAAGTAATATATTGATGATTGATTGATAACCCTCAGTATATTTATTCTAAATTTGTTAATCTTAGACCAGTTGAGCCACCATATTCTAAGATACTTAGACCACATAGATTTTATCTTAGAACAAGAAGATGACGAAGAGATAGAATGTCTTCTATGATAATCAGCATAAAGAATGATGATTGTACACAACAACCAGAGTATCAGAGGAAATATACATGAGAACAATTTAATAGAGATTTTTTTGGTAGATTTACAGATGTAACTACTCTTACAGAAACAATAGATTGAGAACAGAGAATTTTTGAATACTGGATGTGGATATCACAAGATAAGCTGACATTGAGAATATTTAAATCAGAAGACTGATGCACTCTTAATGAAATAATAAAAGATTGTTTTTGTGCATGTTGAGCAGAATATTTTATTCCTATAAACTTTCTTAAATGAAAGCCAAGAAATCTATATGCTAATCAAGATTGAATAACTCTTTCCATAGATTGAACAAAATATGATTGACGCTGTTGAGTACAAAAAAACTATACATATTATCAGAAAAGAAATTCATTAGCAGATCTATGAGACTCAGACGTAGATTGAATAAATACAAAGTGGAATTATCTATGAGGTGATGAATCGATAAATCCATGAGACTACGTGTATACGTATTCTGTTAATTGATCTTGTAGTAGCAATAGGAGTTGAATATGCTGACAGATAAACACGGTGACGGGAGTAAGCCAAGATAACCCATCAAGATTGATGGTTTCAAACTATTGGAATTGATTTGAGCCGTGACAGATTGATCCAGTAAAACGAGCAGAAGTTAATCAGTATTATAGTTTATATTGAAGCATTGATTGACTAGCTACTTCGTATTATGTTGCATGAAGAGAGCCCCAAATAGAATGATATAATATGAATTATATGATTTTCCCAGAATACTGAGAAACCTTTGCATATCAAAATTGTACATGAATTGTTGCATATCATTATCATCACTACAATGATTACTGCAATACTGCAGTTACAACTCCATTTTGTAATTTTGAATGATGTTTTTGAGACTGAATAATGTATACCGGTAGAAACTGAGTATCACACGCAGTATATTTAAATAATACAAACTCAGTAATATTGTATTCTGATTGAGGTAATCTATGATATCTATGAGCATGAAATACTGTATGAGTTAGGAAGAATACTCTATGAATGACTTCTTTTCAAAACTATATAGTTTACTTTGGCAAACAACACATATGAGCATTTTACATAGATTCAGAGGCAGATAAATTAACATGAACAAATAGATATGTGGCGAAGTGAAATATAATTAGAAACAACCTATGATTCTGGGTAAATCCTAATTGAAGAGTAGATGCATATGATGAATATGATAATTCTTTTTATTTTCTATGATCAAATAAAAGGATATATGCTTTATCAATTGTCCCATCAAATGAATGAGTACTAGTATCAAAGTTAGATGATATGACAGACGATGAGCGATGTAAACGGATAATATGAGATCTTGAAAATATTGATAATTCAGATTATGTATATATACAAGCAGATGATGATAGATTTAGAGTATTTATTAATTCATCGTCCACAAATAATTGAGTTGCAGATAAAACAAAGCTATTGACATACTGGAAAAGATATAAATTTTGGACAACTGATATAAGTTGCTCTGTTGTTGTTAGTAAAGAAAAGGAGTGAATATGCTGAAAATATTTCATATGAGACAATCTATATGATGAATGTTGAAACTTTGATTATAAATCTTCGCCAGTTGAATATATGGTAGAAGCGTATATATGAGAAGATGAGATAAAAAAAGATTGATGAGATCATAGCTTTAATTTAAAGTATCTTGATTATATAAAAACTCAAATTGGCAAACCATCTAAAAAGTTATTATGAGATTCAAGATTGGAAATTACATGATATAAGAATTGAATACAGTTTAAAAAAATAATAAATTGATTATTTGATAATGAATATTTAAAAGTAATAGATGATATAAATAATTGATTGCAAGCAAAGCCAACTCAATGTATGATAGATAATTTAAATGACTGTGAGTGATTTTTTGAAGATTGTAAATGAGATACTACAATACAATACGACGTAGAACTATGATCTCAAATACCAGATAATAATTGACTTGTAAAATATTGTAATTGATACAATCATAAACAGTGTTTTAATAGTTGTGCATGTCCCAAAGAAAAGAAAATAGACGATCATTGTTTTTGTTATGATGATAAGAAGTATCATATAGCGCCATTTGCCAATCTATTGTCTATGATACAAATGAAAGCAGAGATGTATACGGTTCAATTAAGATGAAATGATGATATACGATTTTGATGATTCTTTATATGAGTGTATAGTTGAAATTCTCCCAAAGAAGTGATGGATTGCAATAAGCGAAACTGCATTGATTGTAAGAAAGATATCAATACATATGACAAATCTCAAAGATGTTTTTAGTAATTCTGTATTATAAAAATAATGGAAGATATAAGTGACGTTTCTGCTATAGATAGTGTAATATTCATTCTTGAAAATAAGATGGAGAATACACAAGAATTCTTTCTTAGAAAAGAACTAAAAGAAAAGATAGAACAAGCCATAAAAGATAAGGAAATTATTCTATCAAAGCAAACAAAAGAAGATATAGAGATACAAAAAGAGATAGATAGAAAAAATAAAATAGATAAAGAAATATCAGAAAGAAATAAAGTCATTAAAGATAAAATTAAATCATACATATAAGATCATGGCAATAGCACCTATATTTAATAATAATTGATGAAATACTCCAGTTAGATTATGAAGTATAAAACCATGAGTTGGTACTTCTAGTCAACAAATTTCTCCATATCTTATACCTTGAAATACATTACCCGCTAGACAAACATTGATGTCTCAAGCAGAAAAAGCTACGACACTATGAATGCCAGAAGTAAAAAACTATTTAACTTCATTAGTTTCTGATCTTGCCTCTAGGGACACAACAAATAAATGAATATATGATATATATTCTTGATTTGGTAATAATTTGTATGGTATGATGGACGATAGAAATTCATTCTATGGTTCATTAAATCAAGATGTACTTGGTAAATTATCTACATTACAAAAGCAGTATCAAGATTCATATTGACCTCAATGACAAATGGTCAATAGAGTAAATCAATTATATTGAAACTATGGCAATTATTTATTGAATAAAAACGCAGCAGATAGAGCATATAGTTCTTGAATAGCCAATAAATATTGATTATCTGATAATGCTAAAAGAATATCAGAGAACGACGTTTGATTACAATGATTATCAGAAGCTTTAAAAATATTTGATGCAGAAACACAATCATTAGATAATATAAATAAAACATTCAATACATTAACTACTGACGCTTTTGGTAAATATAAATGAGTACAAGATGATTATCTAAAAACCCTATATGATTCTAATTTTTGAGTACAAACTCAGCTGTCTCAGTGATTATTAAATCTATTGTCTAATAATGAACAACTAAAAAATCAGATGAAACTTCAAAAGCAATATAGCGGTTGAGCGGCAACGAGATCCACGCCAGTTGCTCAAGCCACTCCTCAACAAATTACTCCACAGCAACAAGCTGCAGTACCAATTAGATATCAAGCAGTTCAAAATGTAAGTTCGAGAGATCCTAACTCTGTATTAACAATATGAAGTGATTGAAACCAAAGAATGATATCAAAAGAAAGGTATGACGCTTTAAAGAAACAGTGATTGGCTAAATAATTTAATACTTACAAAAAATGAGCTGTTGCCCAAATAAAGAATATTGACAATATGTAATAGAGTGATGTGCTTGATGAGTTAGAGTTGACCAAATTGTAAGCTGGAAATTTCTTAGACCATGAGATAGATTTTTTGAATATACATATGATCATGTAAATTTTATCACAACAAGACCTGTTTGACGAACTCCATGAGCATGTCAACTGCCACAAAAAGAATTTGATGCTCAATTAACGTGTATAAAAGAAAATAGTAAAATACATATGATAAAATGGGATGAATCAAATAATACATTTAAAATATTTGATTTGTCAACAAATCCACCGATAGATGTTACTTGAACAGTTACTGCAATAAAATGCGACGATAAAGAGATAGAATCAGATATATTAGATCGATGTGTAGACTGAGTTGATTATTCTCAACATATTGTAAAAGTAGATTGAATACCAAATTGAGATGTATATTGGACAAATCTTTTTTGACTAGTTAGTAATCCTATACCAAATTGAACTACTTATAATAAATGAGTTTGTGTTACTTCTAAAGTTATAGAACTATGATTTGAAAGTTGATGCGTAACAAGAACAATACTAAATCCAATACCACCGCGCGTAAATAGACAATGCGATAGTTATGCTTCATTTACTGCTCAATATGATGCATGGACTAATCCTAAAACATATGATAACCTATATTCAATACCATGATGACCGAGAAATCATTATTATAGAATTAAACTATTTGATTGAG
>JAYWGF010000054.1:0-7628 GCA_043778395.1 bacterium
AACCCAATCTCCTCTTACAAATCTTGATGTAATAGATGTATTTCCTTTTGTATGAGATGGTACTTTGTGAATTCCATTTACTGTAGGTGCAAATACTATTACTAGTATAAGAAAACCTGGTACACAGTTTACATGAGTATTTGAATTTACAAAAGCAAGTGTACAAAATGTGATAAATTGTGATCCTAGCAATACCAAAATATATTATACCAATAGGACTCCTTCACAAGTAAATCTTTCACCTACTGATCCTACTAATCAATGATGATCTACTACCTGGTGTTTGGGTACAGAAACTTGACCAAGTCCAAGCTGTGGTTTTACAAGACAGCAATCTACCGCTATAAGAATCACTTGACCAAATATGACTTCACAATGAATTTGTAAAGTACAATTACAATTTGCCACTGATAAAAATCAATGATGAAATAAATATAGCAATAATGCATGAGCTTTTGCTGATGGGGTATCATTGCCAGTATTATCAAATACTGTATCGGAACTAGTATATGATTACAAAATATGAGATACAGTATGGTATGATAATAACCAAGATGGTATATATTCACCTGATGAAAAGCCTACATCGTGAGCTATGGTTTCTTTGTATAATAGTACTTGACTTTTGCTAGCTACTAGTATCACTACCCAAACATGATATTATTTGTTTGCTTGACTAAATCCTGGTACATATACAGTCAAGCTATCTCCAGTTACTGGATCTATATATGGATATGACCAAGATAGTCAAAATAAACTATCTGACGGTATTACTCAAGTTACTCTTAGCTGACTTACGGTCAAAAATCGTTATGATATTGATTTTGGTGTATATCAATTATCTACAGTAGCTTGAAGTATATATCTAGATAATGATGTAAACGCTATCATGAATAGTGGAGATCAATGATTGTCTGGCTTCATAGTTATATTATCATGAGTAGATATGCTAGGTAACAATATATATATGACTGGATTATCTTCTAGTACATGAACATATATGTTTACTTGACTAAATGGATGATCATATACTGTATCTTACCTAAATACTACTAAATATCTATCAGAAGTATCCAATACATGAACTGTATCGGGTCAGAATATTGGTAATATCACTAATGCAAATACATTATCAAATATAACACTAAAATATTGAGATAATAGTATAGCTAATAATTTTGGATTAGCAAAACCATCTTCTATATGAGGTAATGTATGGTATGATATGGATGCAAATACTAGCATATGATCTAGCGAAATACCTGCCTCATGAGCAAAACTCATAATCACATATATCAATTCTATCGAGTGAACAGTTACTAAAACTGTATATACAGATAGTTCTGGAAATTGGATGGTATGAGATATACAGACGGGTAGTACATATACTGTTGCTTTGGATATGTCATATTGAGCAGCAAATGGCTACAAAGTCACTACCAATAATGTTTCATACTCTGGTATTATATGATATAGCGAGCAAAAACATGTCACAGATCAATGACTATATCTTACAAATGTAAAAATATCAAAAGTTGCTGACGTGACTGATGCAACTATATGAGATGTGATAAATTACACAATTACATATACAAATAACTCATCTGGGACAGCTTACAATGTAAATGTATATGATTTGTTTCCATTTGATTTCTTAAAAATCAATACTAGCTCGCCTAGTACTACATCTCCAACTAGTTTTGGTGGATTTACTACTCCTACTACATTGACCTACAATATAGGCACTTTGGCGCCTTGACAGTCTGGTATCATAACAATATCCGCAACAGTCACTACTGGAGTAGATGCACAAATTATAAATAATCTTGGTGCAGTAGATACTGCGGGTACTGGATTTGTGACATGATCTACACTTACTGTGACTAGCTGATCTATTACTACCAATACTACATGAACCACAGAAACCAATACAGGTGATAATATATCCAAAGCATCTGTCACTATATATCGTATAGATCTAAATATAGTAAAAGATGTAGATAAAAATATAGTCTGACCAAATGATATTTTTGAATATACATTGCATATATGAAATACTACTGGTACAGTAAATAATGTAGTAGTTATGGATACACTTGATCCAAACTTGATATATGTATCTATGTCTACAGGTACAATAAATATCGAGCCAATTGTAAGTGGTCAAACTTTAGTATGGACTGGTATTAGCTTAGCGCCTTATAGCACTAATACTATCAAATACTGGGTCAAACCAAAACAATATTTGGCTACTTCTACTATTTTGACCAATAGTGTAATACTTGGTAGAACTAACAATATATGAGCTATAATACCACTTTATGAAACTAGAAGTGACAATAATGCCTCTTCTGCACAAGTGACATTATCAGGTACAAACTACTCTAGTTTACAATGACATGTATATTTTGACCAAAATTGAGATAAAACTAAAAACAATATTGATAAATATATATCATGAGTAGTTGTAAATTTGATGTCAGGCAATCAAATAATCTCCACAATTACTACTGATAATTTTGGTGAATATATGTTTACTTGACTAGTGGCTGGTCAATATAGTATATCATATATATATCCAGATACTTATATACCATTCTTGAGTCAGTCAGGCATATGAGCTGATAGTAATGGATCTGGAACCGAAGCTTGATCTTCTACCACTTCTATCACAAATATAAATTTAGTAAATGGTAATAATAGTATAAACAATGACTTTAGCTTGGTAAAATTATCATCTATATGAGGTAGTATATATGAAGATTTGGCAAGCAACATGACCAAAGATGCCGTAGATATATTATTAGCTAATCAAACTGTCACTTTGCAAGGTATAGATATATTTGGCAATGAAATAAATATCACTACGACTACTGATGGCTCAGGTAATTATTTATTTTCTGGTCAAAATCCATGAATATATAGTATTAGTTATACAAATAATATAAATAATCTGACTCCATTGTGATCTTTTGCAGGAACAGAATCTGGTAATACATCTAGCACTACCAAAATCACAAATATCAAACTTAATTCTGATGTAATTGCTACAAATTATGATTTTAGTCTAGCTGGAATTCCTAGTACTATTGCGGGAAATATATATCTTGATGATAATATGACTCAAAAACTTGACTGAGGCGATGCTTGACTAAAATGAATTACCGTAATGCTATCTTGAATAGATATACTTGGTAATATAGTACAATTGACTGTAAACACTGACGCTAATGGTAAGTATATGTTTACTGGATTGGCGGATGGAGTATATTCTGTAAGTTATACAAATAACACCCAATATGTTTCTGAAGCTAGCAATACTTGAAATGTATTAGGTAATAGTGTTGGTAATATCAGAGATATAACCTGACTAAATAACATAAGAATGTTTTATGGTCAAAATAGTGTTGATAATAATTTTGCATTAGTTTCTACAGTATCTGTAGGTGGTAATATATATCTAGATGCTGATAAAAACAAAACAGACAACTCTGAAGCTGGTATAGCATGACAAATTGTATACCTAAAATGAATAGATATATTTGGCAATAGTGTAGTCTTGACTACTAGTAGTGATGCAAATGGTAAATATTTATTTGATAATGTAGTTCCTGGCAAATATAACCTAAGCTATAGCAATACACATGAAGACCTATCTCCATTTGGTAGTAATGTATGATCAAATTGATGATCTGTAGATAGTTATCAAGTATTATCGTCTATTACACTAAATCCTGGTGATAATGGCAAAAATTACAATTTTTGATTGATACAAACTATCAATAAGCAAACTATTGCAGGTAATATATATATAGATAATAATACTTCAAATCTTATAGATAACTGAGATAATGCATATATGAGCTGAGCTATAATCATACTATCTGGTATAGATGGTAGTGGAAATGTAATTAGTTTATCTACAGTTGCTTGACCAAATTGATCATATAAATTTACAAATTTGGATACAGGTACTTATGAAATATATTTGGATAAAAATTCACTATGATGATATATCAATTCTGTATCAAATCCATGAACTATATCATGAAATGTAGTCTGAATATCTGATAATCTCAAAATAAAATCTATAAATCTTTGATTTGAGCAAGATAGCAAAGACAATAATTTCTGATTGGTTTATATGGATTTGACTACTAATATATCTGCAAATGTCAAAAATGTAAAAGCTGGTGACACGGTGACATTTACGGTCACGTATAGCAATGAATGAATAATAGACAGTCAAGATACAATCATAGATTTATCTAGTCTACAGTGATTGATAATAGATCCTTCTGATTTGACTAGAAATTTGTGAACTTTATGAGCTGGTAAAAAAGGTAGCTTTACATTTACTGCAAAAGTAGCTAATGATCCTACGTTGATGCTAAATACACTAGATGCATTTGCGCATATATATAGCAAAACTACTCCAGAAAGAGACATTTTGACAAATAAATCTAAAGATAGTGTATATATATTGCCTGATGATACTTATAGCTTAGCTGGTAATCTATACGATGATCAAAATGATGATAAATATAAAAGTATTTATGATTTGGTTTATAATAAATGAGCTAGTATAACATTGTCGGGTAAAGATAGATTTGGCAGAAATGTAAATCTTACTACGACTCCAGGTGCAGACGGTAAATATAGTTTTACTTGAATGATATCTGGTAGCTATAATCTAGAAATTACTAATCTCAATCCTTGATATAAATATAACTCTAGCAATGCTGGTATGATAAATAATATCATGGTATGAAACTGATCTACAGAAGCATGATCAAAAACTACTATTGCTAATATTATCCTTACCAATAATGCTTTAGATTATAATTTTGGAGTTTCTAAGATTTTTGAACCTGCAAAACCTTCAGGTAGTGTGTATATAGATACGCCTGTAATCACACCTAGCATAGCAGCACAAATAAATACACCTTCTATAAATCCAGTAATCAGTGACACTTCTACAAAACCACCAGTAGTAGATAATACTAGTGTAGTAGTAGAAACCATAACCCAACCCCATGAAATAATCAACAAAGTGTCAAAAATAACTATATCTGATGCTCCCTCAGAACAACTAAAAGAACTGCATAGTGTTAGTTTACCTAGAACATGAGTAGATATATAGTATCCCCAAAAAATCTATACCACATTAGTGGTATTTTTTTTATACCAAAAATATTTTATTTTGCCTTTTCTTAATTTTTATCCATTCTTCATCTTGTCTACATAATTTTGAGAAGTCTTTTATATCCGATAGTATATATTTTATAGATTCTTCTATATATATTTCTCATTGACTAGATTTGAATAATATTGCGTATTTTTGGTTAATATTTTGTGTTAGGTAGTTTTTTAGCCATAGACCAGTAGTCAGACTATCTCCCAAATATATATACGGTAATCATAACCTTTTAGCTTCTTGAGCTGCAAATTTCATATCACCACTTACCAAAATAATTTTTTCTAATTTTTTACTTCACAAATTATATATATATTTTATAAGTTCTTCGTGCTCATATTGACTATTTTTGCCTAATTCTCTCATTTCTCAAAGTACCAATATATATTTTTTATCCAAATTATCATAATCCAAAAAAAACTGCTTTATGGTAGCTTTTGTACTTTTGGGAGATGCATTATAGCTGCTATCTACTATGGTACTATGGTTTATACCTGCAAATTTGCTGTATCTACCGGCCTGCAAATCATAATTTATATTATATGTATTATTATCGTTTTGATATCATAATTGATAAGAGAGTATATCGGCTATTATTTTTGATATATTTATATAAGCAATATTATGACTTCAAGTCAGACTATGATTTATATTTATATTGCTAGACTTATCTATACTACCGTCAGAAGTATCAAACATAAATAAGTCTACGCTTATTTTATCTATATAACTTTTACAGTAATCGTCATTTTTATTCAAAAATACAGTTTTTTTGGCTGAAATCACTAATTTTGATTTTTCTGATGATATATACGATGGATCGCTATTAGGGTAGTTTGCTGCATGCACTAGATCTACTCCTGTCCAGATACTGATATCGGGTTTCGCTATTCATAATTGCAAATCCATTTCGCCTATATGATCTATGCCATATTCTATCAGTATTATATCATATTTTGGTTTATCAAAAACACATCTATATATCATAATAAACAAACTTTTCACGAAAAGCCATATATTTGGTCCAAATTTTTCTATCTCAAATATAGACAGTGCCGTACCTATTTCACCGTTAAAATTTTTGGGAGATGTATATATATTCTGACTTGGTAAAACTGCTTTTAGGGTTTGATATATTATCATACGACATGAAGTCTTACCTACAGAACCAGTGATACCTATAACTATAGGCTTGCTTTTATTTATGTATATTTTGGCAAGTTTGGATATCAGTCATATATATATATTTAGTAAGTATTTGGTCATAATATACTATATTTTTTGATATATAAATAAGATTTTCTGACTTCAATATTTTTACACAAAATAAATTTCATTAAGATTTAATATATTACAATTTATATATGTTTTATTATACTTAGTGCTTTTTGTGAAAAATAATCATTTTTATTACAAAAATCTACTACATCTACTCTATATGGAGTATCGTCAAAACTTCATACGATTTTTAGCAAATCTCTAAAAGGAACTTTTTTTTTACCTAATATACCTACATCTCGATCACTATACACGTCTGCAGTTCCATCTGCACGACTACCAAATAAAAAAATATCATGACTGTCTTCAGATAAAAATTTTCTTATTATTTGAGATATGTATACTTCTGGATTTGTTTTGTGTCGCCAAATCATATTATAACTTAGATTCTAAATTTTTTGATAATGATAATAATTCTTTTCGATTTATTTGTATAAAGTCAAATATATCATCACTATCAGGCTCAGAATATATATGAGATAATCTATTTCTACAATTTATAAAATCAAACCATATATCATCATTTTCTATAATTTTATATTTATGAGCTAATTTTATAACCTCTTTTGGGCTAGCTATAATATTCTCTACTCATATATATTGTAGATAAATTTTCATAGTTTTCCATCATAGTTCTACGCAATATTCAAATCTTTGAATTATACCATCTCTTTGTAAATAATCACCATTCGTATATATATTTCGTTAATCTGATAAAGTTTTTGTAGCTTTGTTATAATAATTTATTTGGTTTATTACCTCTTTATTATCAATATATTTCATAATATATATATTTCATAATATAAATTTTGTTTTATATAATCGTAATAAGTATATAATCAAGTAAAAGCTAAAGTCAAATATATATTATATCACAAAATATATATATGATGTTATATTATAATACAAAAACTTAACAAATCAGAATTAGCATAATTATTAATATACATATTTATTGCAGTGAATATATAAAAAATTACTAAAATTAATAAGTCAAAATACATCTCTGATATATTTTTAAATCATATATATATTATCCGTATATTCTGACCTCTAAAATCATCAATAATATTCTCTTGAAAATAATACAAATATATGTATATATATATTTGTATTAACACAATATATCCCAAACTAAATTTATATTATTACT
>JAYWGF010000055.1:0-7554 GCA_043778395.1 bacterium
GGTATAAATCATTTGATATGATTTTTGCTTTGATATGAAAAGACAGTAGTAGTGATTAGTCATGATGCAGATTTTTTGAATATGTTTACCGATGGAGTGCTTTATTTGAATGTATTTACAAATCAAGTAGAACAATACCGATGAGATTACTATGATGCAGTAGATCAAATAGCCAGACAAATAGAAAAAGAAAAAACACAAAATGCTAGAGCAGAAAGACAAATACAAGATGCAAAGGATAAAATCAATTTTTTTGCACATAAATGAGGTAAAATGAGAAAACTTGCTAGCAAAATGAGAGATACAGTAGAAGAGGCCGAAGATAACAAGGTGGCAGTTCGCAAAGATGACAAAACTATTAGCAATTTTGAGATAGAATTTGAAAATCTAAATGGACCTATAGTAACCATAAACAATGTTTCTCTTATGAATCCATATACTCAGGAAACAGAAACTAAAAAATTAGATTTATTGATAAGAAAATGAAATAAATATATCATCAAATGACCAAATGGTATTGGCAAAAGTACATTATTAAAAAGACTTATAAATGCTCACGATTCTGACGCTATTATACATGATAATGTGAGAGTTTGATATTATAGTCAAGATTTTGATGCACTAGATATGAATACTACTGTTTGGGATGCGTTGCATGAAGTTAGTAACGAAGTCACTGATCAAGAAGTTTATAAAGCAGCATCTTTGTTTCTATTAACTTGAGATATTCTCAAAAATAAAATATGATCATTGTCAGAATGACAAAAGTGACTATTGTGTTATGCAAGATTTGTAATACAAAAGCCACATCTTTTGATACTTGACGAACCGACCAACCATATTAACTTCCGTCATTTACCCATTATAGCCGAATGACTAAATACCTACAAGTGAGCTATGATTATGGTAAGTCATGATGATAGTTTTGTAGATAAGATACAAGATTTGGAAGAAATAAATCTTAGCAAACTTAGATAATACTGTTTTTTTTGATATTATATATATATTCTGACTTATTGTGATTCCAGAATCATATCTATAAATATAGGTCAGACTATATATTTATATAAATATCAAAAAAAAATATGCACTATATGAAATTTTTTTGGATAAACTGTGTCATAGATATTATAAACAAAAGTTTACAAGTATATTTTATATAAAAAAACACAAAACATGAAAAAAACATTGATAATTACATGAATTGCTACATTAGCGTTATTGTGAAGTATATGATCTTTGGCAAATGCACAAAGTTCTACAAATATACAAAAAAACTGACAAGGTCACCATAATCAAAGTTGAGATTTTAGTTGAGATTTCAAATGAGCAAAAAAACGATCAAAATTTGGCAACAAAAAAAATAGACTTACTGCTGAACAAATGACGGCTATCCAAAATTCTATAAAAAACAATAACTATAATGCATATGTGGTAGCTAGCGGAACTGGATGACATATTCCTAGTACAGGTGAATTTGCAAATATAGTCACTAAATATACCAAAGAACAAAGCAAAAAAACTGCAATTACCAATAATGACTACAATGCATATGTAGCTGCTACAACCCCTACTCAAGATCAATTTGCAAAAATGATAGTAAATAAAAAGACCAAAGATTCTATAAAAACTACAATTACCAATAATGACTATAATGCATTTTTATCAGCTATAAAAAATGATCCAGATAGATTATCTACAGCTAAAACCATAACACAAGATCAATTTGAAAATATGGTCAAAAAAAATAAAAATAAATTAGATAATGGTTTTGATTTTGGTAAAAAAAATCATTGAGAATATAAAAAATGAATGGATAATAGCAAAGATGATAACTAAAAAAATATATATATTGAGGTCAAAATATATTTGATTTTGATAAAAAATGCCTGTCCTAAAAACAGGTTTTTTGATTTGATAAATATATGATATATAATACAAAAAAGACAAAATTTTTATTTGATTTTTAGTGTAAATATATTTATATATGGTATATATTATGATAAAAATAGAAAATGATAAAAAAAATATATTATCGATCTGATTGGCTAGTATTTTTGATTTTACCTATTATATTAGCAATTGGAGCTGTGAATTTTGCTGATCCTCAAGTATACAAACTACGATGAAATATAAGTATATATATCATATATTTTATACTATTTATCAAACCTATCTTATATATAATTGGTTATAAAAATTTATACCAATTTTTGATTTTTCGTAGACAGCTAGGAATGGCAAGTTTTTGGTATGCCATATATCATAGTTGATTTTTGATATATAGCTACTGACTTTTTTCTATAGATCAATATATATGATTGGACAATTATTTATTTTGGTGAGTATTGGCTATAATAGGTATGATTATACTTGCAGCAACTACAAATCATCATTCAGTTAAAAAACTTTGAAAAAACTGGAAAATAGTCCAAATGATAACTTATCCTACATTTTTTTTGTGATTGATACACAGTGAACTGATATCAGGTAAAATGTCAGAATATCTACAAATATATCAAAATCCATATATCGGGATATACAAGGTAATATGAGTATTGATAATGTTTGTATTGATAAAATATATAGCAAATCTATGTCTTAGAAAAAAAATTCCTAGCATTTATGATTTTATAAATCAAAAAAAAAACTACTAATATTTAGTTTTAGTAATTTTTGAAGGATATTTCAAAATGTTTCTATATAAATATATATTTATCAAATTTTGACAGATAAACTTTCTTTGCGGAGCTTACTTCAATTGCATTCTGTGCACACCTTCATGCCTAGCATAGATTGAAAATCTATAGATAATACTCACTTATTGTATTGGCTAGTGATGGTATCTTGCAAACCACGATATGTCATGGATATAAATTTAAGTCAAGATCATATTTTGATAGCTTCTTGATCTCAATTTATAATTATATCTTGAAAGTCTTTGGGTAAGTTTTGCCAAGTTGTATTTTCTGGTATTTCGTATTTTGCGGCAAGTTTTTTGAGTATAGATTGACCGAGACTGCTATCTCTTCGCGGTATGATACTATTTAGTAATGTACTAGTTGAGTCTATAATTTGATTCATATCTACATTTATGACTTCTCACAATCCATGACACAATTCGCAAGCTCATTCTTGACGATTACTACTAAAATGTTGCGTGGTAAATTCTGGATATGTAATATTGCAATTGGGGCAGAATATTTTATCTGTATATCGACTGATAGATTTGTCAGCTTTTGCAACTTCTTTACCTATTTTTAGACTCAATGACTCATTACCTACTGCGTCTAAGTCCATATATACACCAAATTTATTACCTTCATTTAGCAATCTTACCATGTCTTCTTTGATACGGTCACGATTTTCTGTATTGATAGTAATGCGGTCATATATGCCATATACTTTGATAGGAAATAGTTTATCTGGTATCATAGGCGACTCAAGATAAAAATATTCTACTACATTTTCTTCAAATAATACCAAAAATCTAGTATATCACTCTGATTTATCCATCTTGCTACGGTTCCTTTTTACAAATTTTTGAAAATCTCAAATAGTTTTATAATCTCAAATTTCGCTAATTATATATACTTTTGAGTCAGAATATTTTTGATATATATCATCTAATATACTATCTACACTATTGGCCTTGATTTGATTGCCACAATTATAGCAATATACATTACCAGTTTTAGCAAAAAGCAATCTCAAATAATCATCTATCTCCGTCAAAGTACCTACTGTAGACCTACTGTTAGAGACTCTTTTATTTTGCTCTATAGCTATAGCAGGACTCAATCAACTACTATATTCTATATCTGGTCTATCGCCAAGATTAAAAAACTGCCTCAAATAACTGCTCAAAGACTCTATATAACGGAATTGTCACTCTTTGTATATAGTACCAAATGCCAAAGACGACTTACCGCTACCACTTACGCCAGTGATCGTGATTATTTTATTTTTGGGCAGCGTAACATCTATACCTTTTAGATTGTTTGTAGTTATTCATTTGACTATAATACTGTCGTTAATATTTGAATTATGAATATCTGATATATCAAAATCATCTTTTTTTGCTTTTGGCATTTTGTGGCTTTTTATTACTAAAGTATATATATATTATATATATTCTGACTTATTTCAATAAGAAAAATTTTCTCTCATAAAAAAATCCAATATAAATATTGGAAATATAATAATCAAATATACATAAATAGTAAATTAATTATCAATTTTTGATAATTCTGCACCTACTGTAGGTATAGATTTTACTCATTTTGATTGAAGTTTCCAAATATTACCAAATACATCTTGCTTTGGATTGGATCTATCTAGATATATTCATAAATCCAATAACTTTATCACACTTCAAGTACTGTATTTAGTAATTCATACCAGTCCATAATTTGTCAAAACCACTTGCTCAGTTCAAGTAAAAAATCATCTTTGATAATAAGTACCTCAATTAGTAACAGATATACCAGATCAATATCAATAACCATAGCCATATCAAGTAGCAGCAAATGTATTTAGCCCATCTTCAAATAAAAATAACGATAATCAAAATACTAATCCTAAACCTAATAATAGTTTTATGTTTTTGTTCATTTGTAAAAACTTATAAATATATAAAATATAGTATATATATAATAAATTATATTTATAAGTCAAGCGAATTTATTTATTTTTTGATGATAGTAGTCATAGCTAATATATATGCATCAGTCATGTCAACACCTACTTTTGGCATAGATTCTATATTTTTATCTTGTATATTTTTTATATCCGAAAATTCATTTTGAACAGGTTTTGATCTATCTATATAAATACTCAAATCTAATAATTTTATAACAGTTCAAGTAGATAATATAGTTTTTGAAACTTGTCAATAAGGTGTATTTATAATTTGGTTTTGACTAGGTAAGTTTGTTGCTATATTTACTTGTATAGGTTGATTATCAGTATATAATACAGTAGACGGACTGTACGTTCCTCATCAATTATTACTTGCCATGACTCAAGTACTTGCCATGACTCAAGTATTGGTATTATTTCAAGTATTGGTATTATTTCAAGTGTAGCAAGTAGTAATAAAATTAGCAATGCCTGTGTAATTTATACCACTATTCGTCATTCATGTGTTTATGAAGCCAGAATATTCTATTGATCTAATATATATATCAGAAATTGATCAGACAGTATATATACCATCATTGGTTACATATTGTCAAAACTCATTATAAGATAAAAGATTTGAAATTGTATATCTTTTTGTAACTAATGAATTTATAATTCAAATAGCTCAAGTGAGTCAATTTATATAATATTTTCCAAAAATAGATCAATTCAATGATGCTAGATTTGTTCCAGTTATTGATATACTAGTTCAATTTGACAAATTTATTTTTGTAATATTATATTTGTGAATCAATCCTCATATTATATTATATTTATTGGGACTATCATTATAATAATTTACACAATAGTTTGTATTTGGGATTGGTTTACACATTCATCATATATTTTGTAATCAGTTTTTACAACTAAATCATGGTACATTACAATTTGGTTGTCAATTATCGCCACAGCTTGACGAAGTACATGTAGATTGATCAAAATTTAGATATGCAAAAGTAATTGTATCAGTACAGCTATTGTTTTTCATAATAGCATTTATATTTGATATATTGCTATTTACATAAAAACATTTTGTCTCTTTTGAACTCATAAATTGAGCCCCAGAACTAGGATTTGTTATACTTCTAAAATCAAATCATGTGCCACCATTATTATAGAATTGATTGTAAAATGATATATAATAATATCCAGAAGATATATTTTCAAAACTATATGATCATTTATTTATAAATACATTTGAAACCGCTCATGAGTTATAATTTGGATTTACTCAATTTGCATCACATTTACCAATAGATACAGATCAAGAAATAAAAACACTATCTCAAGTATTTTTGATACCATCTTTATTGTTATCAAAATACATATCACCAGAAACGCTATATAGTCAATTTCCTACTCATATATATAGGCTTCATTCATTTTTCATTCCGTAAAATTCACACCCGTGACTTCACAATATATTTTTGCCATATGTAGTTATAGGATCATATACATTTGCTTGACCATATCTCAGATTATTATTCAATGGTCTTACAAAACTAGATCAAACATACAAATCATAATTTACCAAATAATTACCAGCTCTAAGTCCACCAATAGACCAATTACCAGAAGCATCTGTTTTGATAGTTTTTACAAATACATTTACATTTGTAGGACCATTATCATTACATGTATATATATTTACATTTTGACCGCTAAGTCCATAATCTGATGCATCCTTATAGCCATTTGTGTCTTTATCATAATAGTAAGATCCATATATAGTAGTATTTTGTTTTACTATACCAGCATCTATAGTATTTTTATAGATTATTTTATTATCTGACTGACTATATTTTATACCTGTAAATATCTGTCATCCAGATAATGTTATAGTATTAAATAGTACATCACCGTAATAAAAGTTATTGTTTGAGTTTTTATAAGAATTTGTCAATATTCATTCTTTACTAAGTCTAGTATCATTACCTACATATTGTCATTTAGTTAGATCTACAAGTCATGAATTTTGCATACCTGCTGTCAATTCATTAAAATTATAGTAACTACCACCATATACATATCATGAAGTAAAATTACCATATTCAGGAATATCTACAGTAGTAAAATCAAATCCGCTAAGCATACCAAATCTGACCTGATATTGACCATCTACAAGTCATGTAAAATTGTACATACCATAGTAATCGGTAAGTGTAGTTTTTACCAACTGTATAGGCATTTGTGGTACTGGAGCATTGGGTACATATTTATATATATATACATTTACTCATTCTACACCATTATCACCAGCATCATATATTTTACTATTATTGTAGTCAAAGAAGTATCTACCATTTATTTGGTTTCAGATACGATTTCCATTTGATATAGGGATTTCATAAATTATAGGAGGGTTTGGTACAGGATTTGGTTGTTGAATCACATCCAATTGTCTACCAAATAATGAATACTGACTTGTAGGAATTGCGCCTATAGTATTTATAGTATTTCAATTAACATCTGTTATATCAAAATTTGAAATATTATACTGCACATCGTTTATTGATGATGATGGATGAGATAAGCTCGTATTAACCCTAATACTTATATTGGATTGAGAAAATCTTGGTAATAGTATACCAAGACTATTAAACATCACACTATTTGTATTATTAAATGAAACAGTTTGAGTATCTATACCAGAAACTACCAAAGTAGCACTTGTCACAAATCCATTGTTTGAAGCTCAATTTACTCATTCAAAAGATTCTATGTTAAATTTAAATCAGTTTAATGTAAGATCTCTAACATTTGCAGGCCTTATAGCAACCTCCATTCATGTAAAATTAGTAGATCAAGCTACTCTCTGTAAATTATTTGGACTATCAGCAAGAGATATATTATCAATTCCAGGATTTCTTA
>JAYWGF010000056.1:0-2614 GCA_043778395.1 bacterium
GTGATATCAGAGTTGTGGATATATTACCTACCAATGTACAATATATATCTTCTAGCAATGGATGAGTATATGATCCTACGACCAATACTGTATCTTGGACTGGTCTTTCTCTCGCTACAGATGCTTCCGCCAACTTAACCATAGTAGTAAAAGTGACTAGCAATGATATATATCAATTTACTAATACTTGATATGTGGGTACTAATACATGACTTTGTACCAATACATGATGTAATATTTGTCAAGATGAAGTAAATTGTGATAATAACACTTCAAATGCAAGCAATGGTTTATTTGATCTTTCTATTTTCAAAACTAGCGACTCATATTACACCAAATCTTGAAATTATATCAATTATTACCTAAAATATATATTGTCAGGGTTAGCTAGAAGTGATATTAGAGTCATAGATGTATTACCAACCAATTTACAATTTGTATCTGGTAGCAATGGTGCCATTTATGATCCTATTACAAATTTAGTGACTTGGAGTAATTTATCATTACCTACAAATGGCTCTGGCTATGTATACATCAAAGCATTAGTACTAAATAACAATATATATGATTTTACTAATATTTGATATATAGGTACTAGTACTTGAGTAGCATGTTTATGAAGCTGATGTAGTAATAACATTTGTCTAGATAGTGGTTGTAAAAATATAAATTTATGTATTTGAGAAATAAATTGCAATAATAATTCTGGCACTACTAGCAATAGTATGTATGATCTTGCGATCATCAAAACTGTAGATAAAAATAAATCATTTTTTGATGAGATATTAGTATATAATCTGACTTATAACTTATCTGGTAATGCTCGCAGCGATGTATCTGTGATAGATAGATTACCCGATGAAGTAGACTTTGTATCTGCAAGTTTGACTTGATATAGATTATCTAGTGGATTTGCAAATCTTAGTGGTCAGTACTTGGTTTGGAGTGGATTATCTATGCCAAAAAATGGCTCATGATCCATAACTATATCTGTCAAAATCAAATCAAATTCATATTTTGCTTCGCGTTGACTTACCATAAACTCTGTCATAACTAATAACGCAGTTGTATGAATCAATACATGAAATACTGATACTTGATTCACTTATATACCAGAAATAAATACAAACAATAACACTAGTCAAGCAACTACATCACTCAGATGTAATATTGATCCCAATGTCAGTTGTAATTGATGAATATTTAATCCTTCAAATCCACCTACTCCTCCAGTTACACCAAATCCACCTTTACCTGGGAGTATAAATATCAATGTTTGCCGTGATAATACTATAGTATCTATAAATTCCAAAGATTTAAAATCTACAGATATACAATGAAATTCTTGTCCAAAAACTTTGGTATGTCGCAATAATACTATGGTAGCTATAAATCCTTCAGAAAAATTGTCTAGCGATAAGAACTATTGTGTACCTCCATATGAAGCAATGCCTTATGTACCTCCTACCATTATTCCTAAAACTTGAGTTGATATATTAGTGAGTACAGAAGCATTTAGATAAGAAATAAATCAATAAAAACAACAAAACTAAATTTTCCCTAAATATATATTTAGGGAATTTTTTGCAAGTCAGATTATATATAATTTATATTGATAAAATATTGTCAATTTTTATACTAGTGTTATTTATATTAGTAGAAATTTTATGGATAGCTTTTTGCAAAAAATCATCAAAGATATATACGACTTCAAAAATATATATCAAAATGGAATAGTAATCATATATGGACCTACTGCTAGCGGTAAGACATGAATTTCTGTAAATATTGCTAATAGCTTTGCCAATACAAATATTGTCTCTTGTGATAGTCGTCAAGTTTACAAATTTATGGATATATGAACTGATAAGGTTTCTATAGATATTAGATCCAAAATTCCTCATCATCAGATAGATATTATCACTCCAAATCAAAACTATTCTGCCTCTGATTGGCAGTCAGATACTTATGATACATTAGATAATATAAATATATGAGACAATCTGACTTTATTAGTTTGAGGAACTTGACTATATATAGATACTATATATCGCAACTATAATTTGTGAAATGTGGGCATAAATTTATCTCGTAGGACAGAATTAGAAAACATTGAATTACAAAAACCTGGATATTGTTGGAATATGCTAAATAATATAGATCCACAAGAATCACAAAAACATCATCCATCTAGTCTAAGATTTATCATCAGGGCTATAGAGATATACGAGCAAGTTTGAATACCCAAAAGTATATATATGTCTCAAAAAAATGTGAAATATCCGTTACTTATGATTTGATTATTGCGCGATGCAGATATATGAAATACACTTATTGATGATAGGATATATCATATGCTAGATAATTGACTTGTAAATGAGGTAAGATGATTGATGAAAATATATGATCCTCAGCTAAAATCTATGCAAAGTATAGACTATAAGCAGGTAATTTGATATATAAATTGAGAATATAATCATGATAATATGGTACAATTACTAAAAATTGCAAATCATCAATTAGCAAAAAAGCAAAGAACTCGATTTCGTAAATATAAATATGAAAGTATACATAATCCTAAACGTGATGTTATCTACAAAGAATATATAGTCTG
>JAYWGF010000057.1:0-2613 GCA_043778395.1 bacterium
TGCTACTGCAGCTCATAGTGCTTTGTTGCTTGCAGAAGTTGCAGTCACATATACATTTGTAATTTTATTATTACTATTAGTATAATTATTAGTAATAGCTGACCTTGCTCATATATTGGCTACAGTTGGTAAAATAAGTTTTATAAGACCAAAAACTATACATAAAACTATAAAATTTTTAGGGCTTAATGTGATATAAGTAAATAAGTCAGACTATATATCTGATATAATAAAAGAAAATTTAGCATTATGAATGCTTTGGTATGGCGGTATTATATCAGTATACGATGATATGATGATGGATGAATATATAGATTATGATTTGGAGAATTTGTATATATTTTAGGATATTTTTATAAAATCATATAAATTTGCGATTATTAAGTTAATTTTATCTATTTGACCAAATACTAAGCAATGAAATCCATAATAAATTGATTATCAAAAGCTTATTTTGCTAATCGCAAATATAAATATACTCATGAAGAGATATTATCTTATCAAGATGATTTTTTGGTAGACTTAATGATTTCAAATAAGGATACATTTGTAGGTAAAAAATATAATTTTGAAGATGTGATAGACTATGATAGTTTCAAAAAAAATATACCTGTTTTTCATTATGATGACTACAAAGAATATATATATATGTCTGTAAAATGACAGCAAAATATAATATGTAGCGACGATATAGATTTTTGGGCAAAAACTAGCGGAACTACAAATGATTATCAAAAATACATACCAGTCACCAAAAGATATTTACATAATAATCATTATAAATGATGAAAAGACACAATTAGTAACTATGTAAATTGTAACCCTGATACGAAGTTATTTGAATGAAAATGAATTACTATTTGATGAGCGATGTCACAAAATCAATATATAGATAAAGATAATATATGAAATATATCTGCTATTATTCAAATTAATAACAATATATTAGTAGACTTACTTTTTACAGAGCCTAGTCAAGAGATTTCATTTTTGAGTGATTGGAATAGTAAGTTGGATATGATTATAAATACATGCAAAGATAAAAATATTACTAGTACTATCTGAGTTACTAGCCGAAGTCTATATTTATTGAAGCAATTATTAGTTAGTCAAAATAAAAACTTTGTAGATGAAATATGGCCCAGTTATGAATTATTTCTTACTGGTGGTATGGATTATAAACCTTTATCAAAAAATATCCATAGTTTATTTAAAAAATCTATAAATATACGACAAGTATATAATACTTGCGAATGATATATATGATCGCAATGCTGCAATGATGACAATAATATGTATTTATTATTATGTCATGATATATATTATGAGTTTTTGAATTGGGAGGATTATAAGATATGAAATTTTGATAATATCGCTAATACTTATAATATATCAAATAATATAGAATATGTATTAGTCATAACTAATAGCTGTGGATTGTATAGATATATAATATGAGATATTATAAAATTTATAAATATAAATTGTTTTGAATTTACAATTACTTGAAGAACAAAAGCTTATCTTGATAGTTTTTCTGAACATGTTAGAGAAAATCATACAAATACGGTCATATATTTTATCTCACAAAAATATAATATTTTGATAAATGATTATCATGTATGAACTATAATGAATAATATGTGAGACTGATCGGGGTGTCATCATCGAATTATAGAACTAGATTTTGATATTCATAATGATAATACGTTGTCTGAATCTATAGATTTAGAGCTTCAAAAAAATAATATGGCGTATAATCATAAAAGATCTTGAAATATGTTAATACAAAAGCCAGTAGTGCAGATAGTTCCTAAGTGAACATTTACCAAATGGTTTGCATCAAAATGAAAGTTATGATGACAAAATAAAATACCAAAACTTAGAAATGATGACAAAATCATCAAAGAAATAAATAATTTACTCTAAGGTTGGGTTTTTGTTTCTTGTAAATTTGCATTTCGTATTTGATAAAATATCAACATACACCCACAAAATATCAATATATCAGCAACGTTGAATACTGGAAACCAATTTCACACATACACAAAATCCCTCACGTATCCATATATTACTCTATCTATCAAATTCCCCACACCTCAAGCCATGATAAGTATATATGATATTTTGGATATTTGTCCTTTGTAGTATATATATACTATTATTGCTAATATTATGATAGTGATAGATATAATATATATAGTCTGACCTGACAGCATGCTATATGATATACCATGGTTTTTTATAGGCCAAAATATATTATTTCATATAGATAAATCATAAAATAAATATTTAGTCAATAAGTCCAAAATTATTCATAATGCAGTATATAATATAGTCATTTTGTGTGTAGTGATATATATTTATAAAATTTTTTACTTGAAAATTGTTTATTATTGGTTATATTAGCAATGATAACATAAACTTTACTTTATATTTTTTACAATTATTTACAAATGGAAAATACAATCAGTTTTGGTCAACAATTTATGGCTTTTGTAAATCAGTATGGTATAATATGAATTGCTATTGGTTTGCTTATGGCTACTAAGGTGGGCGAAGTAGTAAAATCTTTTGTGGAAGATGTATTGACGCCTGGTATATTATCTCCAG
>JAYWGF010000058.1:0-2596 GCA_043778395.1 bacterium
CAAGACATTATAATTATAATTCCGCTTGCCGTATCCTGACGAGTATTGTCTATTTTTTCAGAACATCATCAAAGATTATATTATACCAATAAAGGTTGACAAGTTTTTGACTATAAATATTGTAATAAATTTATATAAATATAAAAAATAAAAAACTATGAAAAAACTTATACCAATAATAATATTACTATCATTATTTCTTTGATGATGTTCTGAAAAAATAGACAATACTCGTCAGGATACGGCAAGCGGAATTATAATTATAATGTCTTGAAATTCATATAAACGACAGACGGCTTATAATGAAATAGGTAAAAATGATAAACTTATTGAAAAGTATCAAAATACAAATACCAAACTACAAGAAATAAAAAATGATATGGAATGAAAAAATAGTTATTATCGTAAATCACTTTGTCAACTTATAGCAAAAAATGAGTTATGAAATAATTGTGAATAATTTTATAAATATATATATACAAAAATGACAAATTACGACAGAATATACAAGCTCCTAGAAGCTGGTAAAATTGCACAAGTTCAACTAGATGAATGAGATTATATACTATTTAGTAGTATAACAAAAGATTGATATTTAAGATGTTCTTACCCTATGCCAACTATAGAGTTATGCTATGATGATCTGGGTAGATATGCTATGGATAAAGATACAAATGTTTTTATAAATCTACATATTATATCAATCAAACCATACAACAAAGCACCATATATATATAAACCTTGAGATATGGTTAGTATATCTGAGCATATTAAAGATTCACCTGATTATGATAATTGGAATAAAGCATGTAAATCAATTATATGATGACCATTTGAAATTAAAAAGCGTACAATGAATTGAGATTATGAAGTATATACAAAAAATAAAATGCTTACTTCATATATTTCTTGAGAATACCTATCTCCACGAATAGAACCTATCTGACCGACGGAAGAAGAAATAACAAAAGCCAAAGCTATATTAGCTAAAGCTGGTTATAAAAATTTAGATATATAGTTATAAACATAATGGAATTATTACAACAAGCAGGACTATCTTTTTTATTATTAATATTTGGAACTATTTTATGAATTTTATGATATATATTATTATCATCATTGTATTTAATTATTTTGGCATTATATAATATTATAAAGTGAACATATTATTATATTCTAATAAAAATTCATAATTATAAAAAGTAAACTTTTAGTTATTCCCGACACTAGGAAAAACTACATACAACTATATTTATATAACAAACTAATCAAATGACCCTATCTCCACAAGCAATATATGTGCAAGAGTGTATACTCAAAGCAGTACATCATACAGATGATATTGAGGAAGCTATACAAAAAGAGCTTTTATTAAATTGATGAAGGAATTATCAATATATAGAAGAAAATAACTGAATTAAGCATTTTTGTATTTGAACAGAATTACTTTGATCAATTTTTACATTAGATAAAATATTATATACTTTGTGAGATAGGTATATATATAAAGAATGATTTTTACGAGCTATGATATTATATAGCAAACCAGTAAATTGAGAAAAAGCATATTTTGTTGAGATACCACGAAATCTATTAAATAAAGACTGAACTAGCTGTACTCTATTTGACCAGTCAGAAGAAACTATAAGCTCAATAGCTAATATTTTATGATATAAAAATAAATAAAAATGATTAATATAAAAAAAATAGCAAAATGACAACTTGAAACTACTATTATAGATATTTTATCAAATCACATATTTACTCGTAATAGCGACCAAGAATTAATAAGGGTTATACGACTTATTTGTAATAATTATAATAATAATATCGATTTAGACAATATATATTATTTACCTACTGGTGCAACTATAACTAGAATAAGGGCAAAACTAAACCAACAATGACTATTTTTACCAACTGATAAAAAAGTTATAGCATTAAGAAAAGCTCATCAAAAAAAATTACAAATAGAATATTGACCAACCTATAAACCCAATAATTTATCCATATAAAATATATACAAATGATACGAATACAAACAATTAAAGACTCATCAAAAAGATTACAAGCCATACAAGAGTTTGATAAGCATAAATATAATTTAAGCAATGCTTATATATGCCGATTTTTCTGAGCCTATAAATTATATACAAATAATCCTATATTACGAATATTATTTTTTATATCTTGCTTTATGCTCATAGGTACAATACGATGGATAATTGATTTATTTAATGTAAGTAAATTTGTAAAGGACAAAAATAATAAAATTGATTTAGAGATATATATAAAATACAAAGATGAATAATATATATATACCAGTCAAGCCTTTATCTGTAAATGATGCCTGGCAGGGTAAAAGATTTAAGAGTCCTAAATATAAGCAGTATGAAAAAATCATATTAGCTTTACTGCCAAATAATATATATATACAACCTAAAAAAAAGTTATTAATATATATAGACTACTTTTTTAGTAATTCTGCAAGTGATATTGATAATCCTACAAAAATGATATTAGACATATTATCTAAAAAATATAATTTCAATGATAATTTAGTATATAGATTAGAACTGCAAAAGGCTGTTGTGGC
>JAYWGF010000059.1:0-2590 GCA_043778395.1 bacterium
TCGTAATGAATATTTATCAAGTTGATCCTCTATGTCAAATCATTTACAATCTATAAGGCTTTGAGCAAGACATAATGTCATAGAAGTATCATCAGTCCACTCTCAGGGTTTTGTTTTGAATTTGATGCTTCATATCATGTCAGTAAGATATGCAAACATACCAGGACGCAAAAACTCTGTAGCAGAACCTAGAGCATCTCATACAGCTCAGCCAAACATTATTCACATATATTTATTAATATCTCTATTCATTATTTATAACATATATTTTATATATTTTTTATCAAGCTTGTATATTTTTATTAGACACAATTATATATAGATTAGTAAAATTGCATTTTGCAAATTTATCATAAATATATATACATATAAATCAATAATAAATTACGCTAAATGATATATCAGCTATAGCTAATAAATTCGCCAAAATAAAATAAGTCAGAATATATTATTAATATATATAATAATATACTATATCAATTTTATAAAAAATAAAGTTTATAGTAAATTTACAAATTTTACAAAACTACGCATGGCATGACATAGCAAACGACATAATATCAAACATAGAAAAGCAGCAACGGATGCCAAAAAATCAAAAATCTATACCAAGATAGCTAAAATTATAACTATTGCTGCTAAGTGATGAGCTGATGCTAGTATGAATCCATCGCTCGCTAGTGCATTAGAAAAAGCTAGATATAATAGTCTGCCAAAAGAAGTAATACAAAAAGCTATCCTAAAATGATCATGAGGCGGTGAATCAATAAATATGCTAGAGCTATTTTATGAGTGATATGGCCCATGATGAGCAGCGATATATATCAAATGCTTGACCGATAATACTAATCGTACATCTAGTAATATAAAATCCAATTTGGCAAAGCTAGGTGGTAATATATGAGAGCCTGGCTCGGTATCATGGCAGTTTGTGGAAAAATGATTTGTATATATATGTGGTTTGTCAAATATCAAAACTGTAAAATGAAACATAACAGAAGAAGTAACTTCTTATGACAAAAATAAACTAGAAGAAGATCTCATGAATATGAGTATAGAAGACTATCAATTTGAGGAGGAATCGTGTATAGTTATAACTAGCAAGTCAAACTTCCTAACAGTAAAAAAGCAACTAGAAAATCTTGGCTACAAAATAGACGATGCAGATCTAAAATTTGAGTCTACAAGTCCTGTAAATATTGATGAAGAAAATATGACCAAATTGGAAAAAATTATAGAAATATTGGAAGATGATGACGATGTGGATACTGTTTATCATAATGTATTACAAAATTAAATTTAATATTTTATGATAATTTTGCGGTTATATACATATATATATTATTGATATAATCTGACTTTAATTTTTGTTTAGCTAATATGCAATTATATTATAAAACACCAAAATATAAAAATAGCTATTTTATGGGTCACTTGGTAGAGCACTTGCTACTACACCCTAAAAATAAAAATAATATATCTGAATATATGTACAGAAATAATATATCCTGAACAACTCATTCAGAGCATATTTATATAGATTATGATGAATTTTTGTTTGATCAAAATGCTATAAAAAAATACCTAAATACTACTATTACACAAGATATTTTGGATTATGAATATGATATTTTTGAGGAAGAATTCGCAAAGGATAATTATATAAACAGATCAATAGATAAATTTTATCAAAAAAGATATAATAAACAAACTTCTTCAAAACCCACAATATATACCATAAATGAAGTAAATAAATATATATATGACAACATAATAATATGAGAATACTTATTTTTTGATAATAAAAATAATACTATAATAGATACTAACATAAAATATAATACGATAATATCCAAAAACTATACAGAAGAATTTAATAAAAATAAAATCATATTAGAATGAAAAATTAATTATTTTTTCTATAAAAAAATATCTTCTTGATTTGACTTTGTAGTAGCAAACTTTTTGTGCGATTTTTTGGATATGTGCGATAGATTTACAAAAAGATATAATATGTGATCTTATTTTATAAGCAAATCTTATATTTACAATGATGCGAACTCCGTCGGTATCATCAATTTAGCCAATACATCTGATATATCAGAATCTTTTTTTGAAAATTACAAAAACTACTATATAAAATACATAAATAACAACTACTTAGAAATAAATAACGTATCTAGTATAATATATAATTGACAATATATTCCAAAAGAAGAAATGATAAAATGTATTTTGGGGCTTGATTATGAATATGCAAGAAAACTAATATAAAGGGCACTTTTTGAAAACATATAAATTATATTTTGACAATATATATTTCTTTGCTTATGTCTCTGCATGATTTCGGCTTAAAAATTCTTATTTTGGAAGCTCAATATTTATTTTTTAGATCTTTTACGAACTCATCAAAGCCAGGTCACATAAATATCTTTATGGCAAATTTACCATTTTCAGATAGATATTTATCATAAATCCATATAGTTTTTTCGAGTAATCATATAGATCTCATACTATCTATATTTTTGAGACCTATAGTATTTGGTGCAATATCTGATATTATCAAATCAAATTTCTCCACAGATTCTAT
>JAYWGF010000060.1:0-2573 GCA_043778395.1 bacterium
TTCTAAATACCATTATTATATATATCCCATTACTTTGCAACTTCGTTGCACCGTGTCCAGCTAAAGCTGGGGGTTTTAAACCCACTACGTGGAAATAAACTTATTTGACATAGTTATAATTTATTATTTTAAAATATTTTCATTTGATTTTTGATGTTATATATATATTATTTTATCTAATAGTAATTTATATTTACAATAATTTGATGTCAACAAAACCACTAAAAACAAATAATGATATTATACAAAATAATGATAATTTTATAATTTTGGATGAAAACGGATGAGGTTTTATACTTCCTAATAATAATGATTTTTTATGAAATTTATGATTTGATCTCAAGCCTAAAATAGAAGAATCATATGGCGAAGATACAAAAGACGAATTATCTACTGATGTAGATATCAAACAGCAAATAGCAGAATTGACTTGATATGAATCTATAAAATGAAATATGGATGCTGTAGTAATCAAATCTTCTGTAAACAATAATACAAATTCCAAAATAATTCAAAGACCATATATAAATAAGTCAGAAAATTCTTCTAATATCAAAAAAAATGAAGCTAAAACTGAATTAGATGATATAAGCAGTAGTTTCCGCAAATGAGCAAATGCAAGTGTAATTTCTAGACCTGCAAATACATTAAATAAACCAGCTTGAAGCACTGCTAATAAAACTTTTGCAAATAAAAATAGTAATTATAAATGATCTTCAAATAACAGTTTTGTAATAAAAAAACCAATAAATAAAGTAAAAACTGAAAATAAATTTGTACCAACGAGAGAAGCCAAATCTTCTCAAACACTAGTAAGAAAAACCGAAGTAATATTGCCAGAAAATATCACAGTAAAAGAATTTGGTGAAAAACTTGGAGTAAGTATGGGAGAATTGATAAAGAAATTTATCTCAAACAAAATGATGCTAACTATGAACAGTGTAATAGACTGGGATACGGCATCGTTAATTTGAGAAGAATTTGGTATAAAAATACTAAAGGATAATTCTGCCACAAATTTGGACGATTTGGTGGAATGAAACCTATCTAGTATATTATCAATAGATAAAAATAGCGAAACCAAAGAAAATAGACCACCTATAGTGACTATAATGTGACATGTGGATCATGGGAAAACTACACTTTTGGATTATATGCGTAAGACACAAATAACAAATAAAGAAGCATGATGAATTACACAAAGTATATGATGAAGTCAGATAATATATGATTATAAAAAAATAACATTTATAGATACCCCTGGTCATGAATTATTTACATCTCTCAGAGCTAGAGGTAGTAAGATAACTGATATAATAGTGATAGTAGTAGCAGCAGATGATGGTGTAATGAAACAAACCGTAGAAGCAATAAATCATGCGAAAGATAGCTGATGTCCTATTATTGTTGCCATAACCAAAATAGATAAATGAGTAGATAATAGCGAATTGATAAAATCACAATTGTCAGAGCATAGTCTTATAGCTGAAGATCGAGGTGGTAATATACCATTGATAAAAGTTAGCGGTAAAACTTGAGAATGAATTGATGAATTATTAGAAAATATATTATTATTTGCAGAAGAGGCAAAATTATATTGTGATCCAAATAGAAATTGACTAGGTGTAGTATTGGAATCTCACAAAGATGTCCAAAAATGAGTAACTACAAATATGATACTCATGACTGGTACACTAAAAGTATGAGATATATTATGGATACATGACACTTATGGTAAAGTAAAAAAAATGCATAATCGAAAATGACAAGAAATAAAAATAGCTCATGGAGGTGATCCTATTATGGTACTTGGTATTACTGATATACCCGAAGCTGGTAAATTAGCAGAAGTAGTATCTACAGAAAAAATAGCTAAAGAAAGAATTACAAAAGCTACTGAAGTAAAAAATGTAGAAAGTAGTATATATAATCTGACAAGCAAAATACTAGAATGACAGTTGGTTCAAGTAAAATTAATCCTAAAAGCAGATAGTCGATGATCACTAGAAGCACTAAAGCAATGATTGCAATGAGTAGAAGTTCCTGATAATATAGAAGTAAAAGTAATACACAATGATATATGAAATTTTTATGAATCCGATCTTGATCTTTGAAAAGTAAGTCAAGCGGTAATGCTTGGTTTCAATACTAGTATATCTCCAGAAATAAAAAAGAAAGCCGACAAAGCATGAATAGCTGTAAGAAATTTTAAGATAATATACGAGCTTACAGATTACCTAAATGATTTACTAAAATGACTCATAGTAATAGAACCACAAGAAGTATATTATGGTAGACTAAAAATCATGTGAATATTTTTCCGCAAATGAAATGAAATAATATTTGGTTGACAAGTAATAGATTGAAAAATCAAAAACTGATGTTACTTTAAGGCATTTAGATGAACAGAAGAAGTAGGTAGTGGAAAAGTCACATCGTTGCAAAGAGAACAACAATCTGTCACAGAAGTGGCAAACTGATATGAATGCGGTATGAAGGCAAAATGTAACAAAAAAATTGAAATTTGAGATGAATTAGAATTTTATAATATGGAATAATTTATAATAAACAAA
>JAYWGF010000061.1:0-7354 GCA_043778395.1 bacterium
ATACTCGGTGATGGTGAGGTCAAAATCTATAAAGAGATAGAAATTGTAGAAATTGTGGAGGATGATAAAAATGAAATGTCATTGTCAGATATACAAAAAAAATCCCCAAATATACAATTAGGTCAAAAAATTGCCGTAGATCTTACGCCAAATGGTTATGAAGCTAGTCGTATAGCCGCACAAGCTGCTGCCCAAACTATCAAACAAGCTATCAAGCAATTTGAAAGAGAAAAGTTTTATGAAAAATTTAGTGATAAACAGTGAGAATTGCTAAAGGCAAAAGTTTTGAGAGTACTGTGAGATAATATATTGCTAGATGTAAATGGTATCAGTGTAGCGTTATTGCCTGAAGGTCAAATTCCAGGTAAAAGTTATGTGATTTGAGAAGATATATTTGTATTATTGCGTAAGATTAGTAAGGATACGACTGGTATTACTCTTGACATTACTCAATCTAGTACAGATTTTATCATAAGTCTACTTACCAAAATTATACCAGAGCTTGAAGATAAAAAAGTCAGAATAGATAAAATTGCAAGAATTCCTGGCCGTAGAACCAAAATTATAGTAAGCTCAGATGATCAAAATATAGACCTGTATGAGTATTTGTATGACAAAGGGGCTCAAGAATATCTACAGTATTATCATTATTGGACTGAGAGAAAGTAGATTTTGTGGAAGATAATTCCGATGAAATAAAATTTATTTGAGATTGTTTGAAGCCTGCCAAAATTCAAAATATCACTATAAAATGAAATAAGGCTTTGGTACAAGTAGAAGAAAGTCAAAAATCCCTTGCTATAGGTAAGGGCGCTAGCAATATCAAACTTGCCTGCCAGCTAAGTTGATATGAAATTGAGATAATATAACAAAAAAAGTCAGATTATATAGATAATATATATATTCTGACTTTTTATTTTATTACATCTTTGATTGCTACCAATAGACTATTTCTGCTATTTTTCCAATTTTGCACAAAATTTCCTGCATTATCTATATATCATATTTTGTCTATTATCCGACTACACTTAAGGCATATTTTTTTTAGTTCATTTATCAAAAATATATGATAATATCTATCGTACACTTTTTTGTCGGATCAAATACTTTTCCAAGGTATGTACAAGTCACAAATGTCATGATTTGTAAATAATTTACTCACTAAGCTTTTTCGTAATATTTTATAATATTTTTTGATAAATCGGCGAGAAAATGACCAATTAGTTATGATAAGTTTGCCTTCATAATTTGTGATATTGTATATATTATCAAATAATTTGACTCTATTTGCTTCGCTATATATATGTTGTACTGCGGCTATACTGATTACTACATCATATTTATTGACCAATAATTCTTGACTTGTAAAATTTATCATATCTTGCACTTTTCGATCTAATATATTTTCTTGAATAGGGTAATTTCTTTTCGCAATATTTATCAAACCTTCCGATATATCTACTCACAAATAGCTAAATTTTTTGTTGCAATTTATTTTCAAAAATTCATAAAATCTTCCGTCTCCGCAACCAAGCTCTAGTATATATATATAGTCTTTTTGAATTTGATTAATTTGAGATAATATATGATCAAATTCTGGCCAAATATTTTTTTTGCGAGTATTGTAAAATTTCTCAGCTTCAGCTGTATAGAAATTTGCCAAATTATTAGTGATTTGCGATTGTTTTGTCATTAGTAAATTTTGACTTTATCTCATATATTTATATTGTATTTTGCGGCTTGTCATCAATTGATTTCTAGCACATATTTGGCGGGTTTTTCGCTAGATAATGGGGTCAGATCATACGGTATTCCAGTTTTTATATTTACTATATTGTATCAACTATTGATATATATTATATCCAATGGTATCATAGTATCCTTCATCCAAAAATTACGCAACAAATCTCCACTTCGCACAAAAATCATGCCACCATTATCATCAATATGAGTCCTATTCATCAATCAAACTATCTTTTGCTCATCAGTGATTGCTTCTTCTACTTGCCGGGTTTTATTTGATATATATATATTAGCAATATTGTCTGACTTATAGTAATACTGATATCACAAATTACCCAAAAATAATAATGCCATTATCGCTAACATAAATATTATAACTTTTTTCATGATTTTATTTATTGATAAATATTTACATACACATATAGTTTTTATTATTACAATTACATAAATATATTATTATACAAAGTGATTTGCTATCATAAATATATGTACAAAAAATAAAAATTGTTTAACTAAATTGTATTAATTACTACTATATATTTGCATATAATATATATATATTTATATAATATATTTTTTTATTATATGTCATAATATATTTTTATTTATGATATTCGATTTTGATATCTTCGTTTGGATATTTCTAAATCTCATAGTGATATTTTGCCTATTTTTAGCCTTTTGAGATATATTACTTCATTATTTATGGATTCTAGCATTCTTTTTATTTGGTGAAATTTACCTTCTGTGATGGTTAGCTTTATGATTTTGGGTCAGATTATTTCTACTTTACTAGACAATGTAATATATCCATCATCAAGCTCTACTCCATTTTGCAAATCATCTATATCTTGTTGAGATAGGCTTTTGGATATATGTACTAGATATTTTTTTTCTTTATTTTTTTTTGGGCTAGTGATATTATGTATCATGCCACCGTCACTATGCAGATATACTAGTCACTCAGTATCCTGATCTAGTCTACCAGCCACAAAAAGTGTATCTTTGTATATACAATCTTGCAGTAAATCAAAAATACTTTTGTGTCATCACTCGCTTTTGCGACCGCATAAATATCACATTGGCTTATGCAACACGACACCAACTTCAAACATCACTTGTACTTTGATATCTATTATATTTAGCGTATCTCATTCTTGCAAAATATGATTTTCGTCATATATGATATAGTCTTCGTTTAGTGATATATATCACGATTTTAGAAGTTTTTTGGTTTGAGATCTAGAGGATATACCCGTCCAGGACAAAAATTTTATTAGTTTCATAAAAATAATATATATATTCTGACTTTTTTTGCAAGAATATCATATATATTCTGATTGATTTTTCTGATCATTATATTTATTTGTTTTTTATATATATTTTATTATCATATTTTTTGTAATTTTATTTTATAAATAAAAAATATATGGATAAAAAAATCGCTCTTATAACTTGAGGTAGTCGCGGGTTGTGAAAGAATATGGCACTAAAACTGGCTGAACAATGAAAAGACATAATCATTACCTATAATTCCAAAAAACAAGAAGCGGATAAGGTTGTTATTGAAATTCAAAAATTATGATCAAAGGCTATTGCATTAAAATTGGATGTATGAGATATAAACACATATGATTCTTTTTTTGATGAAGTGAGGATTTGACTAAAAGAGTTTTTTTGAGTAGATAAAATTGATTTTTTGATAAATAATGCTGGTATTTGAATTTATGAACCTTTCGCCACTACAAGTGAAGAGCAATTTGATTTACTTGTGAATATTCATTTTAAGGCTGCATTTTTTCTTACACAAAAGGCATTAGTTTTGCTAAATGATTGATGATGAATAATAAATATATCTTCTTGACTAACTCGCTTTAGCCAACCGTGATCATCAGCTTATGCTTCTATGAAATGAGCAATTGAAACTTTGTCAAAATATCAAGCCAAAGAATTATGAAATAGATGAATTAGAGTAAATGTAGTAGCTCCAGGTGCGATTGAGACGGATTTTGGGTGATGAAGAGTAAGAGATAATCCAGAAATAAATAAAATGATATCGTCCATGACGGCACTTGGTCGTGCAGGAATTTCTGATGATATATGATGAGTAGTAGCTTTTTTGTGTAGTAAGGATGCAAAATGGATAAATTGACAACGTATCGAAATTTCTGGATGAGTGAATTTATAAAAAAATTTATGATTATATTGATTTTTACATCATAAGATAAATTATTTTTATAATAAATTGATTATATACTTACTGCAAATTCATATATATTATATATTATCAGACAAAATATACCTACTCATACCAAGATACTCAAAATCATAAAAATTTTATCATAAAAAAATCTTTTTTTGGGTAAAAATATCGACAAAATAAATAATAATATATACAAAAAAGCTATATCATATCAGTATATACCTACAAAATTATAAGAATAATAAGCAGATAATAATACGAATAAACTACAAATTATCTTACTACCGTTATATCAAAATAAAACATCAAATATATTATTTCTAGTTAGTAAATTTGGGTATATATTTGATTTATCATATATACTTGTGGAGTTGATATATATATTTGTAGCCATAAGCAAAAACACTCAAGCTAACATATATTGCCAATTTAGGTCTTTGATATCTCATATGACTAACACAAAACCATAAATTCAAGCTATAACTCTACATATTGTTATCAAAATTATATCTAGTATATACATAATTTTATTTTTTGCAAATTTTACTCAGTAAGCTCAATAAAGTCAAGCAAAAAGTAAAAATCCTAAAAATAAACCACCATATATATTACTACCATAATTATCTGTAAGGAATAATTGAGTCAACAAAAATGGTAAACTTAGCAATATTATCATTATCAATACAAAAAATTTTGTACTATTTGTATCGCTTAATTCATTTGGCTCCTGTTTAGGTATGTTTTTATCAAAAATTTTATTGATGCCATATATATACAAATTTGCAGGTATCAAAAAATACATCCCCATCCAAATAATCAAAAAAATTTCATGATTATGAAAACTCATATTTCCAAACCTAAGTAAATACATATATAATCCTGAACTTACTCATATGATATATATACCCGTCAAATATATCCGATTTTTTGGTTTACTGATATTGATCAAATCTTTGATTGTGAGTTTTAACATTATTTATTTTTTTATATCATAAAATAGTTTTAACATTCTTTATTTTTTTTATAGTATTAATATTATTATATATTCTGACTTATTATTTTGCAGATTTGATATCACAAATATATATACCAAAAAATCACATAAATACAATTCAAAAAATCGTAAAATCATTTGAAAATCAGACTATAATACTTATATATATTTTATCATAAATTGATTTTTATAGTCAATAAATTCATATAACATAAAAAATATATATGAAAGTTCCATATTTTGTAGTGCCAATTATAGTAGGTATAATTATACAATTCATAAAAATTGTAATAGATTTTTGTATAGAAAAAACAGTCAATTTAGAGCATTTGTGGAGGGCTGGGGGTTTTCCATCGGTACATAGTGGTGTTAGTGGAAGTATATGCTTTTTAGGATTTTGGGTTTTGGGGTATGATAGTTTTGGTTTTGCGGCATGCGTGACATTTTCTGTATTATTTTGTTATGATGCTATGAATGTAAGATATGAAGCTTGACAGCATGCCAAATACCTCAACACTTTGAGAATAGAAATATCTGATTTGATGAATTTTACACAAAATTATAACTTGCTTAAAGAAAGATTGTGACATACTATACAGGAAGTTAGTGGTGGAATATTGATAGGCGTGTTATTGTCATATTTTTTAGTAATTGTATTATGAATAAAATAAAAAAAGTGTATTTATTGAGACGATTTTGCAAATATATATTTGTATGAATTTTGTTTTGATGTAGTATAGTCAATGCACAAAATAATCCTTCAATCAATAATATAACTGATAATAGTAGTACTTGATATTGCGCTACTTGTTCTGGTCCTTCTGATCAAATAAAAAATTACCGTAAATTTTTGAGTGATAGTATAGATAGTATTACATTAAGGAAACAAGCCAGGATTATTTGAAGTGATAATGTGATTGGAATACTCAAAAATGCTGATTCAAATATTAAAAATATAAATTATAATTCGCGATTTGAAAATAAAAAAATATTTCGTAGTAGTCTGTACAATAATAAAGATAGCGTTATGGGTATAGCAGATTACTCAAAAGATTTACTAAAATTTGGTAATAATATCACAATAAAAGAATTGCAAAATATGGATAAATATTCTGATATTATAGATCAGTTAGCAGTAAAATTAATACAATCAAATCAAATAAATCAATTGATTTCAAATCAAGATATATCATCGTTGCAAAAAGTTTTGACTAGATATACAAATTGAAGCAAAAAAATATTCTCTTCGTCTGTTACCAAACAATTGAAATGAAAAACATATTCTGACTACATGAGATTTTTACTTATTACTAACTTGAAGTTGCAGTTTTTTATAGTAAATGGCACACTCAAAGATATAAATACAAATGAATTTTCACTAGATACAGATTTGGCAGTGGCTCGAGATCCCGTATTTGTTAAAAATATAGCCAAATCATATGATTGTAGTAGAGAATTACATATATGCGATAAAACTCAAAAAGATTTGAATAGTATATCAAAAGATTTTGCTATAAATTCAAAATATCAAAAATCTCAAATAAATATCGCCATCTGATGACTAAAAAATGCTATGTCCAGATTCAATAATATAGTATTGTGAATACAAGATCCTGATTTTGGCGCAAATTATACTGATGAATTAAATAAAGTTTTTGGGATAGATTCTCAAAAATATAAATCATATGACGAGTGGTTAAATTGAACCAAATACAAATGATGAAATAATATATGATCAAATTTTGGTAGTCATTTTCAGATAAATACACAAATAGACTCAAAAATTAAAAATTTGCCTCCTACATTTGATAAATTTGGGTCAAATATACAAAATACTATGACTGATTTTCAAGATAGCGTAAGCAAAATAAAAAATGCACAATCTGCCAAAGCATTAAAAAAAGAAATTATAAAGCAGCAACAAGAACTTGATAAATCAATAAAGGATTATAAAATAAGCACTAATGATGCTCAATTATCATCTGATGCTAATACTTTAGCTTTAGCTAAACAACATATGAATGACTTTATAGTTGATAGCATGATTATGCAAGATGATTTTATGGATAAGAATATTTTGAGTGAATCAGAATCTGTTACAAAATTATTTCCAAATCTTAGTAAAGCAGTATACGCAAATGTAAACAATATCTGAAATAGATCTGAAAACGATAGCTGTTTGACGAATTTTGTAGATATGTGCAAATATCAATGTGCAAATCTTTGATGAAAATGTGAACCATCACTAAAATAAATACTAAGTCAATATATATATCGTTGTATATACTCTCAAAACTAATCAATAATAAATTATATTGTTTATATATCTTCTATTTATTTGATTTTTTTTATATTTTTGATTATAATAATTTGATATATTTTTATTATAAAATACAACAAAATGAATACAGAAA
>JAYWGF010000062.1:0-2557 GCA_043778395.1 bacterium
CGCTGATTTGATCACAAAACCATGATTGATCAATATCGATTTTGCTGATATCAAAAAAATTATATCAAATTCCTGAACAGCATTGTTGGGTATAGGATACGGTGAGGGTGAAAATAGGGCGGTCGAAGCTGCTCGCAAAGCGATTGAAAATCCACTGCTAGAGTCGAGATTAACATGAGCAAAACGTATCATCTTTGCTGTGACATGAGGTCCATGATTGACACCGCTAGAGATCCAAGAAGCAAGTCGTATCGTCGAAGATGTGATGGATCCAGATGCTGAAATGATATGGGGTATGACTATCGATGATGACTATGGCGATGATGATGTCAAAATCACTATTATAGCAACAGGATTTGTATGAGAGGAGCAAGATAGTCCAGCAAGACCAGCACAAAGAGATCTTTTGTGACGCAAGGTATGATCACCGAGATGAGATGATTTTATATCACGCACCTTACGTACTGAAAAACCATCCCAACAAACTCAAAAATCCAATAATGATGATTCTGAAATCCCAGCGTTTATGAGAAGAAATTTAGGTAAGTAATATATAATGATACGCTGATCTCTGATTATTCAGGGATTTTTTTATATTTCAATTGATACAAAATCAACAAATTTATTTTAGAATTTTAGATATGGAGTAATTTAGTAAAATTTTTATAAATTACTAGGTTGAACGATTAACTAATATAATGAGAATTTATTGCTCTCCAATATCATGATTACGTATGTATGATGCAAGATCTATTGATAAGTACCGCCAAAACTACAAAAATCATACAATCTAAGATCAATATTACGTTTAAATATGTCCAAAATGTATAAATAATTCTGTCATTATATTTGAGAGATCGGGTGATGGATTTTTTGAGTATCGGTCGTGCTGAGCCTGCGAAGTATCTTATCTGTAATAGATATTCTATTTTTTTTGAATACATTAATTTATTGCGAAATCTCAATTTTAAATCGCAAGATAATAAATTCAGACCCAAAGGTTTTTTTAAAGAAAATAAATGTAAAAAGACGCTAAATTAGAGTATAAAAAAATATCTTGCAAATTAAAATTCAAAAAGATATAGTAAAGATCTAGGGAATGAAAATATTTTTATTCAAAAAAAAATTTAATGGATATTAAGAACCAAATAACAGATATTATTCGTAATAAACAAAGATTTGCTGTTGAATATATAAACAATAAAAACCAGCCTAATAGGTTTCTTGTAAAAAAAATACATAGCATATTTTGTGATTTTATCAAAATTAAAATTGAATATCAGGAGTGACAGGAGTGATTTGATAAGTCTGGTTTTTCATCAGCGTTTCCCATAAAATACAATAGTATCAAAAATATTGAAATCTTTGATAAAGGTGTTTTGGAAATTTCTCCAGGTGTATTGAAGAAATATAATGAATGAAATTTATTTGAAGAAAAAATTGAATTGTGAAAAAAATGAAAAAAAGATAAAAAAACTCCCCAAGAAATAGAATCGTTGCTTAAAGAATCTAAATCACACCCAACTTATCGTAAGGTCTATATTAGTACAATTATCGATTGAGATTGATGAGAATTTGAAGAAGGAGTAAAAAACGCAAAAGAATTTAGGATTATTTGAATTGATGCTCCAGAAAAAGGTGATGCGATTTACGAAGAAAGTAAAAACAGATTGATAGAATTAGTCTGAAATGATAAAGTCGCGTATATAAATGAGATCTGAAAAGATATTCATGGTAGAATTTTAGTGGAGATATTTGATATAAACATGTTAAATATAGGTCAAAAACTTTTGTCTGAAGGTATGTCGATTTTGTTATTATTCAACGAAAACAAAGATTCTATAAATTATTTGGAATATATTGAATGTTCAAAATATGCATTTCATGATTTAATTGGAGTACGATCTAGAATAGATCCAAGGATATTTGAGCAAACAAAAGAATTTCATACCATGACAGAAATAGGGAACGAAAAGAAATCATTTATTGGAAAATATTTGTGAAATGGGGTAAATAACTGAAAGTCATGAAAAGCAAAATCTTATGATAATCATACTCTGACTACACTTGCTCAATGAGTAGATAAGTATGATATAAATTTAGTATTAGATACTATGAAAAAATGAGATAAACTTGATCTAGTTCTTGATCCCTCTAATGGATTTGATAGAAAAGCTATTCAAATAAAATTCAAGTGAGTTATGCTGTGACATATTGCTGACCCAAAAACTCCAACAGGCATAAAATATATATCTAAATTTAATAAGAAGAAATTATGGGATCAATTAGATATTGATAAAGACATGGTGAATTGCACAGTAACATCAGTTGATTTTCTATCAGAAAAAATATTTTTAAAACTAAAAATTAAGTTTTTGACATAGGGATTTTTATGACTCAAAATTTAAACTAGACGCAAAACTTGCAATACTAGTTTTATATTTTGGGTCTAGACTAGTAAAGAGACAATAAATCTCTATATTGCTAGTTTATAAAATGAATAACCCATACAGAAAAAATTCAAAGCTGAGTAATCAAAAATCATTACAAATTATCA
>JAYWGF010000063.1:0-2538 GCA_043778395.1 bacterium
TTTGATTGCGATAATCCGTCCGATTGCGAATATTAACCCATAAAGTCCAAATATTCCTCTAATATATATAAATAAATGACATATTATCAACGCTGGATGCCTTATCGAATCGTCCCTACGAATATATATATAATTTTACCAATTCAATATTCTCAACCAGAAATCATTTTTGAAACATAAGTCGATCATGATATTATTAAATTTCAACTATAGTTTCAATTGCGACTTACAATCAGACTCCATGAATTTGCTAAATGCAATATATTCAAAGATATTGGATTTGTTTTTATTTTTATTTTTTGATTTAAAATTCAACATCATCAAATTAATGAAATAGCAAAAAAAAACAATAATAATTTTAAAGCTTTATTTATTTTTAGTTTTTTATAAAATATAAAGTCAGGCTATATTTTTTATATATATTATTTTAATTTTTGCATAATCAAATTATATTCTACTTCGTTTGCAAAATCAAGCTCTAAGGTATTACCTTTTGCTATTTCTCAATGAATCCAAGATATATAATTATCAGAAATCTTATCATTTAGTCATTTTTCGGGTTTGATATCTGTACCGCGTCATGCCATATTGGTAGCTACGACTACGCCATTAAATTTGCCAGCATTACCGATTATATTAGCTTCTTGTTCGTGAAATTTTGCATTTAGTACATAATGGGTGATGGAAGATTGATTTAGTAATTTACTAACCAATTCACTAGTCTGTATACTACTAGTTCACACCAAAATTGGTTGTCACATATTGTGATAAAATTTTATATCCTCAATTACATATTTCCATTTTGCTTTTTGGTCAAAATATACTCTATCATTTGCATCTTTTCTAACAGTAGGACGGTTAGTAGGTATACTTATTACTTCTAGATTATATATTTTTTCAAATTCTTCAGCTTCTGTAGTAGCGGTACCAGTCATGCCTGCCAATTTTTCGTAAAGCTTAAAAAAATTTTGATATGTAATGCTTGCTATAGTTTTGGCTTCATTTTTGATAGTCACTCATTCTTTGGCCTCTATAGCTTGATGCAAACCAGATTGAAATCTACGACCAGGCATGGTACGACCCGTATTTTCATCTACTATCAAAACCTCATCTCAACTAACTATATAATCTTTACCTTCATGATATACTGCTTGAGCCAACAGTGAATTTTCTATATGATGTATATCTTCAAATGGCAAATCTCTATATAAATTTTCCACATGAAATATATTTTCTAGCTTAGTAATTCCACTTTCAGACAAAGTTGCGGATTTATGTTTTTCGTCTATATGATAATCTCAATCGTCTGACTGTATAATTTTATCATCATTTTTTAGTATTTCTGCCAAAAATCATTTACTTACTTGCTTTTTGAATTTGCTTGCTACGAGCTGTTTTGCAATTCTACCAAAATATATATATTTGTCTACAGAATCATCATTTGGTTGACTCATGATCATAGGAGTTCTAGCCTCATCTATAAATATACTATCAGCCTCATCTACTATAGCAAAATACAATCATCTGTTTAATAATCTTCTTCAATCTATAGATTTTTCCAAATTATCGCGAAGATAATCAAAACCCAATTCAGTATTTTCTACATATATTATAGATTTGCTATATTCTGACTTACGATTTTCTTGAGGAGTAAATTTATTTACAGATCATACACTAAGTCATAACCACTCAAATAATAACCCCATGCTATCGGCATCACGACTAGCTAGATAATCATTTACCGTCACTATATGTACTGGCTTACCGCTAAGTGCATTTAGGTATGCAGGCAGTGTAGCCACCAATGTCTTACCTTCTCAAGTCTTCATCTCTGCTATATGTCACTGATGTAATGCTATAGCTCACACCAATTGCACATCATAAGGCACCATATCCCAAACTACTTTCATTCACTTTACTTCATATTCCGTACCCAAAAGTCTTGCGCATGCTTGTTTGACTACCGCAAAAGCTTCAGGCAGTATATCGTCCAATGTTTTTTCTCAATTAGCTATTTGTGACCTAAAAGTTTCTGTTTTTGCCTTTAGTTCTTCGTCAGATAAATCTTCAAATTCATCGTTATATTTGTTTATGATATCTACCAAAGGATATATTTTTTTAAGTAATCTTGTATTATAATCTCAAGCTATCTTGCTTATTATTCGATTGAACATTATATTTTTCTTGATAATAAATTTATATATATCATATATATTCTGACTTTATTTTCAATTGGATTTGTGATTTTACAAAAAATATCAATAATATCATAATATATATAACATATTCTGAAAAGTAATAATTTAGTGAAAGTCAGAATATATATGATATAAAAATACGCCCAAATCATCATAAATATATATAAATAAATAATATATTATTTGGATTCTGGTGGTTGCTTTGTGGATTTTTTATTGATAATATGTGTTTTATACCAAAGACAATGATTAGTAAAAGGACATATATTACATTTTGGATTACGCGCAATACACAGATAACGACCAAAAAGCAATATGGCATTATGCGCATGAATTTTAT
>JAYWGF010000064.1:0-7197 GCA_043778395.1 bacterium
AGTCAGACTATCTCATTTATCTTCAAACTTATCATTGTCATTATTCTTGACTTTTTTGATCATCATCAAGCAAGCGTCTATGACTTCTGTAAGATTATGGGGTGCCATATTTGTAGCCATACCTACAGCTATTCACATAGTACCATTGCATAGATGATTAGGGAATATAGTTGGTAGTGAAATAGGTTCCATACGACTATCATCATAATTTGGCCTTCGATCTACTGTGTCTTCGTGTATATTTGCTATCATATATTCTGCCAAATGAGTGAGCCTTGCTTCCGTATATCTACTGGCCGCAGCTCCATCTCCATCTATACTACCAAAATTACCCTGTCCATCTACTAGTGGATATCTCATAGCAAAATCTTGAGCCATACGCACCATAGCTTCATATACACTACTATCTCCATGTGGATGATATTTTCACAATACTTCACCTACCACAGTCATAGATTTGCGATATTTTATATTATGCTTGAGTCACATATCATTCATAGCATATAGTATACGACGATGTACTGGCTTGAAGCCATCGCGAGTATCAGGCAATGCACGAGAAACTATTACCGACATTGCATAATCTATATACGATTGTGTAATCTCGGATTCCATAGGTTGGTTTATGATATTTTCTGGAACTGACAATAAGTCATTATCATTATTTTTTTTTATCATTTTATCATTATTTTTTTACTAAATTTGTCATATATATATAAATATCTTTACATCAAATACTAGATAATGTTTTTTTGTATATCAAAATATATTCTGACTCATTATCAAAAAAAATCAACTTGAAAACATAAATAAAATATATATATATAAGGTTGCTGCAGGCATGATGTAATTGGTGTAGCATGGCAGACTTCAGCTCTGCCCGCACGGGTTCAAGTCCCGTTGCTTGCTGTTTTTTGTTTAATATTTATTGCTAATAAATGCTTTGATCTATATTTTTTTTACTTTTGTGAGCTGTGATAATATATTACTCAGCTGCTATTGTGGAATTGACATGACGCGTTGCTCGAGCAGAAAATAATCTTTGAGGAACTAGACAGATGTATATATTATGATGAGTGGTTTGATTATTTGTATGATTTTTGTTTCTTTTTGGTGTGATATGAGGTAGTACTGTTAATACTTCCAATAATTTACAGCTAAACTGACCAGCCAATCAAATAATCAAATAAGTAAATATTTCGGGTAGATTGCAGAGCGGTCAAATGCTGCGGACTGTAAATCCGCCGACGCAAGTCTTCGAAGGTTCGAATCCTTCTCTGCCCAAATTATAATTACAAAAATATAAATGATGGTGACATAATCCACATAATTGTGGGCTCCTAGCTCATTTGGTAGAGCACCGCTTTTGCACAGCGGGGGTGAGGAGTTCGAATCTCCTGGGGTCCACCATTTTTTTTGTTATTTTTTTATATATATTATTTAGCTTTAGATTTGAAAAACATCAAAAAATAGTATTTTATTTTTTTTATACAAAATTACCTATATTTAAAAATAATAAGATTATAGTGTATATATTCATTTTCACGTACTGAGTTTAAAACCCCTAGCTTTAGCTGTACATGGTGCAACGAAGTTATAAAGTAATCTATTATATATAATGAAATTAAGCTAACATAAATTATATTTACTATATAAAATATTAAGAAGTCTATAATTAATATATATGTTTAAATTTTATTAATAAAACCCCCAACTTTAGCTGAATTATGATGTTTACTTGACTATATATATGCCTACATCATTTCAGCTATATATATTTTCAAATTTTGATTTATCATTTACTCGTCAGAAGCTTCATGTATTAGAACATCACTTTCGCATGATGAATCCATCATATCATAGTGTTTTGATGATGTTATTGTCTTGTCAATTATTGATATATTTTTCTATTTTAGTACTTAGTGGATTATTGTTATTTGTATATAGCGATCCTATTTCTATGTTATCTGCAACTTTTACTGTGGATGGTAGATAAAAATCTCTTGCGGTTATAGATATTACATTACTAGTCCAATTGCAGCTCATATAGCTATGCCATGGCAATAATACAAACTTGTAGTCAGGATATTTTGATAATATATATGATCTACTATTTTGATAATCTGCTGGATAATCGGTAAGTTTGTATAATCCAGACATATTTATGATACCGGGCGATCGCCCATATAGCAAAAAAATAAATAAACTCAATACTAATATTGGATCAATTTTTCTGGTAATATAAACAAATCAATTTATCACAAAAGGAATCAAAATAATAATATAAACTCATATCCATTTGTGAGGTTCTCTAAGCCCACGATAGCCAGGTATATGCTCATATATTCGTTGTATAGCATCACTTCATATATTATTGCTAATGCCGATTCACAGCCAAAGCGTTATCACTAATAATCATATACACATATATATTATAGATATATTCTGACTTTTCTTATTTCTAGCTTCCAAATATATACCTAATATTCAAATCGATAATATCCCTAACCCAAATATATACCATAAAGGATTTGCATTTTGTACAAGTTTGAGTCTTTGTCATTTTTCTGCCCAAAATCCGTAACCCAAAGCTGTACTCAATTCTATAGGCAATTTACCTACTGTTTGTGTTGCAAAAACTTTTATATTATCTTGGCTAAATGTAGTAGCTCATTGTATTATTTCATTTTTTCATAAAAATCATCATATTATCCAATTTATATTTAGTAGTCAGACTATAATACCAATATATATGACCTGTAATATTTTTTTGAATTTTGTAGCTAATATATATGCTGTAGCTAACAATATTATCATGAATAGGGCGTGATTCATCAAGTTGGCCGAAAATCACCAAAGCAATCATACATATATTATATCTTTTCTGCTAATTTCATAGTCAAATTTTTTTAACAATATATATCGTCATATTCACAATAAAAGAATACCACTCCACACTCAGGGCTGGGTCAGCATTCTTTGAGCAAAAAATGGATTTATAATCAATATTGATATACTTGCTATATATATTATGTTTTTTTGAAAATCATCAATTACATCAAATTTTTGCACAAAGTAGCATCATAAACTACATCATGTGTATATGGTCAGTCAGACTATACCATATATATAAAAATTGCTAATAAACACATAGCCAAATATATATACCAAAAAATTGTAAATATTTTGGAAAATAGATAATTGCAAGAAGTTTGTGTCATATACATACATAGGAGTAGGTACAAAATCTAGCAAAAAAAAACTTCAAATAAATCCTCATCTGAAGCTATCATAAAATATTATCACTACTAAAATCAATATAAAAATGATAGTAGGTAAGTATTTTTTCATTTGAAATTATTAATTTTTTTTAAAATTGGACGAAAGTTCAAGTATTAATTTGTTTTGTAAATCAATTTTTGCGGATAATTCCTCAATTTGCTTTTCGGCTTTTACATTTATCAAATAATCTAAATCTGCTCTAGTTTCTGAGTGTCTAGATTGTAGATTTTGTCATACCATTATGAGTGGCATGAGGAAAATTTGGATCATATTTGATATAAATAACCAAAACACAAAAGCTGGACTAGGATCAAAACGATAATTTATTGGTCAAAATATGTTTCGTCATAACCAAAAAATCGTCCAAGATAATATTATGATAAAAAATCACATACTGCCAACCTTGTTTGTTATCCAAAGAGCAATCTTATCCATTAATCTTAGTTTGTTTTTGTGTAATATATTTGCATTTGAGATTTGCTTTTCCATACTTTTGGTAAGTCAGAATATATATTTATCTTCAAGAGCTAAGTTTTTTTACAAGTTTTTTGCGAGTTCGGCCTGATTGCATTACGGATACAAAATCTACCGATCAGCTTGGTAGTCTTACCAAACGATAACCATCTGTATCTACTCTAAGTCTAGTTTCCCAGCAAGTTTTACGTCATCTCAAAAACCAATGATATGTATTGCCCTTAGGATTTGTTTGAGATCATATTACTCCTGCATCCATAGCCTCATCCAAAGATAAATTTCTTTTTGGATATTCAAATTTTTGAGTTCATAGACGCAATTTGGCACTTTTTTGCTGAGCTGCTTTTTTTTTTGCAATTCACGCCATATTAGTTCTAGCCATTTTATTATTTTAGTATTATATTATAAATATATATATTTTTTGAATATTTGGAATTTGTATTATTTCATAAGGTTTTTTGATTGATCTACTATTGATTGAATTTCTACCAACGCATCCTGTATTTCATTTGTTACTACCATTTCATTATTTTCTACTTTTGATAACAGGTTATTATATTTTATATTTGCATTGGCTAATAGTTTCATGGCTTGTATATTTCAAGAATCTTTTGCTTGTTTGTAATTTATTTTTGCGATTTGTATTTTTGCTCTTATCTGTGATAAAGAAGTTATTTTTGATTGTTCGTCTCAATTTCAATAATTATTGCCGCTTCACAATCATTCTAGCAAAGTGCTATCATTTGTTAGTCAGCTGCTTCAATCAGGATTTTGCATTAATTTATTTGTGTCGTCTACTCATATTTTAGTCGTTCAATTTGCATCTGTATTATTATCTGTTTGTTTATCTGCATTATCTGATGTATTATTTCAAGATCATACAAATAGATTATCTATGGCTTGCTTTCAAGAATTATCTATATTTGATATAGGTATATCTTGATTATTACTAGTTATTGATCAAGTGTTTGTAGATATTCATGTTTGTGATACCGTCACGTCAGCTTTTATATTTTTTGATATATTTTGAAATTCTACAGGATACATCATATATACTAGTACGCCAGTGATGATAAACAAAAATAAAACTCATACTCATATTCATATTACCTTAAACTTTCACAAATTACTAGTGATATTATTAGTAGTATCACTATATATATCTATTATACTTGTATTTATTTCAAGCCCTTCGCTTTTGTTATTTTCTAATATCAGTATATCGTCTATATTTACTAGTCATTTTTGATATGCATTTGTTTCTATAGCAAAATTTTCATTTTTGTCAATGGTTAATTTTTGAGATATATTATTTATATTCTGACCTTCTTCATTTTCTTTATCCATCACAATTTTATTGATGTATCTAATATGTTGATAATATAAAAAAATATATATTTATTGCAAGACAAAAATATGATTGCTATAGCCTTTGGTCAGATTATATTTTTTATATATATATTTATTGTCACAAATTATGATTTGTATCGTATATAGTATTGTAAGCAGTCAGAAATGTTTTTGTCAGACATATCATGTTAATTTTACAAAAGCTGTCAATTTGTGCTAGTCAAATAAACTCTATAATATATATATTGATAATTTGATGTAGAAGATTGATTAGTCTTATGAAGATTGGTAATTTGTAATATATGATTGATATATATTATCATAAACTAATCTTACAAAATTACTTGAAAAAGAATTCAAAATCATTATTGATTGTCTGTACTCTATGGATATAGAGATTTATTATTAAGTTTCTCAAACTTTATTGAGATTTAAATTTATTTATTATTTTTATTCACGACATGTTAAAAAAAGCTCTTTCTTTGCTTTCAGTATTAGTTGTGCTTGCTAGTGGTTTGGGTTGACTCTCAAATGTATCTGCAGCTACTAATGATCCTGAATTTCCGCTTGCTTTATCTTGGATGAATCAATCAGGTTATACTATGTATAATACTGAAGATTGATTTAGACCATCCTCAAATTTGAGAAGAGACGAAGCTGCTAAATTTATATCAACTTTTGCTACTACAGTATTATCTGGTTGTAGACAATACCAAGTGCAAGGTTGTACTTTCGCTGATGCTAGCGATATCAATCCATCTTTGACAAGTTCTGTAAAAACTGCTTGTGAATATGGTTTGATGATAGGTAGCGTAAGTAATGGTGCTAGATATTTTTATCCTACAGCTAACGTTACTAAAGCTCAATTTGTTACCACTATGGTAAGAGCTTACGAAGGTCTAAAAGATGAAACTACTACTCCTTGGTTTACAAACTATTATAATTCTGCACTAAACAGACGTATAATTACTTTGGCTGCTAATCCTACTGCTATGGTTCTTGACAAACCTTTGACTAGATATGAAGCTGCCTTGATGCTTTATAGAGCTAGTACTATGGGTTGTACAAGTGGTATGATGAATACTGGTATGATGAATACTGGTGTAACTGTAGTGACTCCAGTAAATACTTGAGTTGCTATGAATGGTAATGTTTCTATTAGCTTAGCTGCTAATTCAAATCCAGGTACTTTGGGTACAATATTTGTTCCTAAAATTTCAAAAAATAATAGAGTAATGTCAATTGATTTAGTTGCTACTAATTGAAGCGCTAGAATAAATACTATTACTATATGACTGGATGATAGCTTGTTTGACAGAAATTCAGCTATGGTATCTTTGACCGATGAAAATGGTGTAAAATTAACAAACACTAGATCATTCAATAGTCAAAATGAAGCTATACTTACTTTCACTACTCCTTTTGTATTGAATAATACGGTAAGAAATCTTACAGTAAACTTTGATGTAACAGGTTCTGTAAATCAAAGAACTACAGTAATGGTAAAAAACGCTACTACTTCTAGTGGAACTGTTGTTGTTTCTACAAATGTTATGTCAAAATACATTAACACTGTAGATGTTAGTAGTAGTGCTAACAAAATTGTTTTAACTACTGTGGGTGGTAATGTAAATTCAGCTGCTCCATGTACAACCTCTTCAAATTTTGTATATATTGGTGAAACAAACAAACTACTATGAAGATTTAATTTGGATTATACAAGTAATAATAACAAATCTGCTCTTGTTACTTCAATAAGATTCAAATCAACTAAATCTCTAAATGGTATAGTGTCTAATCTAAAATTGGTAGTAGGTACTGGTACTGCTAGTACACAAGCTATTGTAGATAATAGATATGTAACATTTGTATTTGGTAGTGGTGGTTATTTGATGAATTATGGTCAAAGCAAATCATTCTATATATATGGTGATGTTGTTGGTGGTCAAGCTAACGATGCCATAGAATTATTTGTAGAAAACGATGGTGATATAGCTGCATATGAAAATACTGCAACTATGATAGCTCTCAATACACTAAGAGGTTCTACTACATATACTCAATTATATTGTATAAAAGAAGGTAGTAATA
>JAYWGF010000065.1:0-2524 GCA_043778395.1 bacterium
TCGTACTCGTACCAATCGAGCCATCAATCATCAGACTATCACAATATTTGCGATAAAACTATTTCATAATAATGGGAAAAAATATGCGATGATAGGCCACGAGAGTCGACCTCATGCTGTTTCATATGCGATATTTGTCTGTCATACGACACTAAAATTGAACAACGCACTCAATAAAATAGCAATTACAACAAGTTGTTTGACAATAGTTCACAATGTACTGTGACGCAAAAACAGAGCAACTCAATATGCTCATACAAATCAAGCCATGATATGTGATCACCATGGACCGACAAAAAATGATCATATATTGGTGAAAAAGCGTAAAAATGGTGCTTGAGAAGCAAAAAACACACATCAAAAATAAATCGTAGAAAAAACTATGAAATATATTCATATCTTATGAGACGAAAATTGTATTGTACGTGGAGCCTGCTTTCTTTTTCTTGCCATATATAGAGTATATCAATCGGTCTCTACAATTCTATGTCAAAACTTATGCTAAAGGAATCAATTTTTTTTGAGCTTGAGGCAATCAATAGATATACAAAGTCAAAAGATTATATGCTGATTTAACTACAATTTGATTATTTTCTACGAGATTTTGATCTAATTTAATAGAACATAGCATTTCACTTAGTATATTCATACAATCGTGTAATTCTCATTTTGTATATTCGCAGCATTGATTAATTGAATATTTTTCTAATGATTGGTTCTCATTTGTTGTAAATATCATCCTTTGATTCAAATTATGTCGTACTCGTATAATCTGATTAAAATAATCATGATCAAAATGAGATTTAAGTATAGATTTCTCCAAAAGATCAAATATATGCTGATGGTCTGGTGTAACATAATCCTGTGGATTCAATTTCAGAATCGAATGTATTTGTAATAATCGATCAGTTTGATCTATAATTTTTTGTTGTTTTTCGCGTATTTCAAAATTTTTATCAGTACATTCATTTTGAATAGTATTATTTGATATCATATATTTGAATCATATAAAGAATTTACGTACCTTAGTATATAATAATATATTGACTTATAATAAATAAAAATAATGCATATTACAAGAGATTTTTTGACAATTGTATATCCTATGAATATATTTGATTAGTACTACTTAATGACAATGTCTATGATCAATCGAAAGCAGATAAAAGAAAAATACGAAGAGGTCAAGAAAAAGATTTCATCGTTTGATACGAAGAAGTTTAGTGATTCTATTCAAAAGGTGTTTGAATTAGATCCTCATGATCCATCAAGACGCAGTACAATCAAAAAGATAGCATTGTGAGCGTGAGGTATTGTTGCTGGTGTATCAGCATATCAATTATTGCATGAAGATGAAGAAGAACAAAAGGGTTTGCGGAAAATGTGCACACTCAAAGATCTCGAAGGTGATGCGTGAGACAAACAGCGTGACTATGAAGAAAAATATTATGCTCCAAATGAATCACACAATAATAAAAAAATGAATCGAAAGATGGAACAACAAAAAGTGATGAAATGATTTCGCAATATGATGTCGATGACATGTATGTATAATGGTATGGAAAAAAGCCACCTACAGATGATTATAGAGTTGGCAAAAGACTATGAAGTACCAGTAGAAATTGTATTTTTAGCCTTGGCAGAAAGTGGTCGGAAATGACAAGCACAATCGTGAGTCAAGGCTGCGTGATATTGGCAATTTATGCCAGCAACATTTAGGGATGTATGATGAAAACCATGAGAGATGTCTGATCCTGTGAGGAGCACTCAATGTGCAATGATTCTGTACAAAGATAATCTCAAACATACTGAATCTTATTTGAAACAAAAGTTTTGACTAAAATATTGTGAAAGGTCCGACTATCACGATAATCTGCACAAATACAACCTTGCACATCATAATTGTTGATGGTGAATGCTCAAGCGATGAATAAATAAGTCATGATGAGATTTTGATGAGCATTTTGAAGCCATTAAACAATATCCTGCTAAATTATGACATTGACGAGAAAATGGTTTGTATGTGCCTCGTATTTTGTGAATCAAAAATGCATTGAATCAATTGACGAAAGATGGAAAATTTGATGATCTGAAAATTTTGCAGGAGATAGACTCTATCCTTGATGACAATGAAAAGACTCTATCTACTGGTGATAAAGCATATGAAAAATATGAAAATAGTGCACAAGGTATGGATATCGTAAAACAAGAAAAAATTCTCAATGATATTATCGATAATTACAAACTTGATTTGGATGAAAAGACCATAAATCAAGAGTACTACGATAGTGCAATAGAATTCATAAACAAAAAAATTCAACAACTCAATGATGCACAAAATGAAAAAATTGACGATAATCCTGAAGATATATGATATGTCAAGCTCAATAAGAGTCAGGACCAAAGATATCAAATATATCTCTATACCATCAAAAAAAGTGCAACAAAAGACATATTATTTGATAAATTTAAACATGAAGAGAATAGTGCGGCCGATATATCTAAATTTATCATCACAGATATC
>JAYWGF010000066.1:0-2521 GCA_043778395.1 bacterium
TGACTTGATTTACTGCAACATTATTTGAAAAAGAAAAAAACCAAAGAGACAGTATAGCAAGACTAAATATAGTTTATCAACAACATTATGAATATCTAAAAGCAACAACTAAAAGTGCGGCGTTAGATATGATAGCAAGTCTAAATGCAGTCACAAAAGCGGCACAAGAAGCGGCAGCCGCAAAAAGAGACGCTGGAATTTGAACTTCTATAAATATTTGAGATTTATGACAAAGTGTATGACAAAGATTTTCTTGAGGTTCTGTTGTGGCGTGAAATAGTTATTTAGTTGGTGAAAATCCTGATGGTTCTATAAATCGTACTACTGAATTATTTGTGCCTAAATCAGATTGATATATATATAATTCAAATCAAACAGCTTGATTGCTAAATCAAAAAAGTAATAATCAATCTAGTTGAATAAATATATCTATAAATATGTGATGAGTACAAGTGAATAATCAAGCAGATGAAAGAAGACTTGCGGATACTATATCTGAAAAAATAAAAAGAGAAATACAACTAGCTAAAATATGAATTTACTAATATATATATATTTATAAATGTATAATTGCTTTAGATACAACCAAGCACTATATAATATTTGATGTTTAATAGCCGATCAAAATAATACGGCTTATTTTACATTGGATCAGACACTTCCAAAAGATGTGGATATTTTTGCGTATTGATGTGCAAATTTTACAAATGATAAAAATATTAGAGTTCGTGATTTGACTTGATATGATAATATACCTAAATTATCTATAAATAAATATGAGACACCTCGTTATCATTGATGAGGCTTATTATGATATTATTTTCGTGAAAAAACCATAAGAATTGAACTTAGAATTATAGGATGTGAGGACGATTGTAGTATAGACAAAAAACTAGATTGTATAAAAAGATGTGTAAGTAAACCAAACCAAAGAATGATACAAAACTTTTGTGGTATGAAAAGGTGCACAATATGATATTTGAATAATTGGGACTTCAAAAAAGACTTATGATGTATAAGTGTATGATTATTGACAATGGAGTTTACAACTTTAGATCCATTTTTTTATGATTGCGATGCTACAGAAGTAAATGAATATGCAATAGACTCATCAACTCGTGCTTGATGAATAGTAAACTTTATGTTAGAGAATAAATGAACAGCACCAACATATTTAAGAACTACCATTGCTTTTACAAATGCTATATGAGTAAATCAAATCAAAATATCTATTGGAGGCAATACTATGACAATAAATCAAAATGTAAATGCTACTGATTTTATAGATATAGTTTGAGATGAAAGAGAAGTATATTATAATGGAGTAAATTGAATTGATTATTTATGAAATATTGATTATTTACAACCTTGAAATAATTCAGTAGTTATTGAAATAAATGGAGTATGGACGGCTGAAATAAAAAATTTATATTATAATGCACGGTTATAATGATAATAGATACTAATTATCCTGAAAAAAGATTTTTACTAAAAGTTTATGATAAATCTTGAGTATTTAAAGAAACAATTTCACCAAAAAGAATAACTAATGATATATCTTTTACAAGTCAGCTGAATTGATGACAGGGTGAAATACGCTTTTGATACGCGGTAGATTATACAGATACGCAAAATAATAATTTACGCGATGACTTTGGATATGATTGAATAAAGCATTGAGATATAATAAAGTTATATTTAGATATCAAATGATGAGAACAAGGCAAGCATATATATACTGGATATATTTCAAAAATCAAAAGAACTTGGAATGATAGATGAAATGTATTAGAATTTACCGCATTATGACTATGAACTTTATTTACAAAGATATTATACCAACATAACTGAGGATTACAATTTATTGAAAATGATAATCCTACAAATATACTTCAAAGAATAGTAAATAAAGTAAATATATATTATCCATTTTTTACTTTAATAAGTGATACATATACTTGATGAAATATAAATATAGAATTGACTAATATAGATTGCTTGACCGCAATAAAAAATACAGTTGAAAAAACCGCACGGCATTATTTTATAGACTTTGATGGTAAAATATATTTCTCTAATCCAGTAAATGCTACAAATCACATACTAAGATTTGGTTATGATGTAGAAGAGATAGTTATAGACGAGGATAGCGAAAATATGTATAATGATATATCAATTGCCTATGCTTGATATTGATTTGTAAATTTTATAGATACGACAAGTATAAATATATATTGAATTAAACAACATTTTGAGGATAAACAAGATATTTTGGGAAACTTTACGGCAACAAAGACTGGTAATGATTTATTATCTAAAAATAAAAATCATAAAGTATCTACTAATCTAATAGTAATATCAAAATTTTACCTTGAAAAAATTAAAGTATTGGATACATTGTCTATAAAGAATTTGGCAGAATATGACTTAGTAAAAAAGCTAAAAATAACTAAAATTGATTACTCATTTGATAGGGTAAGAATATATCTTGATGATTTTCAAAGTCTATGATATTTATTGA
>JAYWGF010000067.1:0-2521 GCA_043778395.1 bacterium
GCAGTTACATATTATTTGCCATCTCCATTGGATAAATGAGAAATAATCTGACATGATCCAGATGACGATACTGTGCAAATCAATAGAAAAATTAGCGACAGCGAACCTGCCACTGCAGTAGCCTTCAAAATACTAAACGATCCATTTGTAGGTACTTTAACTTATGTAAGAGTATATAGTTGAGTGATCAAATCGGGTGATAAGCTATTAAATACAGCTACTTGACAAGAAGAAAGAGTAGGTAGATTGTTATTGATGCATGCAAATAAAAGAGAAGAAATATCAGAAATACACGCATGACATATATGTGCCTTTTTGTGATTTAAGAACACAAAAACTGGTAATACATTATGTGATCCAAAACACGAAATTGCTTTGGAAAAGATGGTATTTATGGAACCAGTAATCAATTTGGCTATAGAACCTGCTAGCAAAAAAGATGCTGAAAAAATGTGATTATGACTTAGTAAATTAGCTTATGAAGATCCTACTTTGAGGTATTGGACAGACGAAGAAACCAATCAAACCATCATAGCTGGTATGGGTGAATTACATTTGGAAATTATCGTAGATAGACTAAAAAGAGAACATAAAGTAGAAGTAAATACAGGAAAACCACAGGTTAGTTATAGGGAAGCTATTTTTTGATCTGCAGAATGAGAAGGTAAGTTTTTGAGACAATCATGAGGTAGATGACAATATGGTCATTGTCGATTAAAAATAGAACCACGAACGGATCCAGAATGAAAAAAGAACTTCAAGTTTATAGATTCTGTAGTCTGAGGTTCAATTCCAAAAGATTTTATACCAGCAATTATGAAATGATCTGAAGAGATGACAAAAAAATGAGTTTTGGCTGGTTATCCAATTATAGATATAGCAGTGACTGTATTTGACGGCTCATATCACGAAGTAGATAGTTCTGAAGTAGCGTTCAAGGTAGCTTCATATATGGCATTCAAGGCAGCATTTGCAAAAGCTAGTCCTGCTTTGTTAGAACCAATTATGGAAGTAGACATAACAGTTCCTACAGAATATGTAGGAGATATTATGGGAGATATATCTTCTCGTAGAGGTCTTATAGAATGACAAGACCAACAATGAGTAGCTACAGTAGTACATTCCAAAGTTCCTCTTAGCGAAATGTTTTGATATACTACATCTTTGAGATCTATGACAGCCGGTAGATGAGCGTCTACTATGAAATTCTCAAATTACGAAAAAATACCTAATAGTATAGCAGAAAAAATCATCAACGAAAGAAAATGAAAAGTAAGATGATTATGAGATGAAGAATAATATTCACAAGTTAGCTAATATACAAAAAGTCAGATTATATAGATAATATATAGTCTGACTTTTTTTATAAAGCAAATTTAATAATAAGACTATATTACTCAAGAAAGTATCATAGTAGATATATGTATATTGATTTGATTGGGTTTTGGTAATATGTTATTGAGTAAAAGTATATATCATGAATTTTTTGATAATAGATTTTTTATTATGTTTACAAAAATTTCTGATTTTGTAAGTTTGGAGTATATATACACATCTTGTCATTTATTGGTATTAGCCGTAAGTCGTTTTGATAATGATTTTGCAAAAAAAGTATATTTTTCTGTTACAATTTTTTGGGTGATTATGTTTGTAATTTGATTATCATACATAAACTGTAATATATTATCTTCTATCATATCTTTTTTTAATTGATCTATTCCAAAATTCAATTCTAATATTTTTTCATAAAATCAATTTTTGGTAACTATTAACGTAGAGCTAATTTCATCTATTGTCAATATAACAAAATTATTTTTAGTTTGAGTTTTTTGTATATATTTTATTATTCAGAGGCTTTTGGGTAAAGATTTTGCCAAAAATATCTTATGTGGGGATATAATATTTATATCAAAATAAATGTTACCAAAAGATCAAAATATATCTTCTTTTGGCTTATCATCTACAAATATATTATCTATAATATAATTATTGCTATTTATATTTATATCAATTTTTCATTTTAGGTCATTTTTTATGTGAGATAATATGTTTTTGAAATCTTTTATTGCAAAAGCTTCTTTTTGGTAAAAAGATACATTTTGTGAATAAAAATTGAAATCATTATCAGGTAAAATTATTAAGTCATTATTTTTTAGTTCTAAATTAGTTATTTTTTTAGTTAAATTTATGACTTTTTTGGGTATATTATCATGTATTACTCGTTGAGATATTTTTTCATTCTCAGATATATATATATTCATATTACAAATTCTGAATTTAAATATAATTTATTATTTGGGGTAAAAATGTTGGTGATAAAATAAAACCAAAACACAATAAGTCAGATTATATATTTATATACAAAAAATAGCTATTTAGTTTTTTTGATAAAATATGCACAAATCAATATTACTATAAATGCAACCAAACAAAGCAAAGGAATTGTTATAAATCCATTATATATCACATCTGTAGCTGCACAGTTTGCTCAAGATTTTACTCCACAAATAAAAGATTTTAC
>JAYWGF010000068.1:0-2506 GCA_043778395.1 bacterium
TTATATTATTATACATGAATTATTATATATTTGAGTAAACAACTAATATAATATATAATTCATGTATTTTTCAAACTATTTCGCAAGAAGTCTATTATAATTTATATATTTTAGTAAATCTATCAAAAACTTTATATTTGTTTTTTGTTACAAATCAAGTTTTTGCGGTTTGATGGCCTACTCCAGTGGATGAGAACCCAGTTTTTTACAAATTTTGCAAAAATATAGATCAAAAAACCTATAAGATTATATTGTGAAGTTATGGTAAAGATAAAAGCAATATATATTATGGTTGTGATAAAGTTCCCGTAAAAGACTCAAAAACTTTTGAAATTTTGAATACAAGCAAGTTTTGAATCTATTATGCAAAAGATAAATATAATATATATTTATGAAAAGATATTATTAGCGACGATCCACAAAGTTTTAAGTTTTTATGAAATGAAAACCCACGATTTGCTTTTGACAAAAATAATTTGTACTGTAGGTAAAAATCTGATGTTATAAAATGAATTGATAGCAAAAATTTATCATTTATGGATAAAGATTGAAAACCATCATATGAAGAAAGTAGATATATTACCGATGGTAAAAAAATTATAATCATTCCTGACTGAACCTGTGGAGAAATTATAGGTGTTGATATAGATTCACGAAAATATATTTCTTGAGATCCGGATTATAGTAAGGATAAAAAGCATATATATTATGGTGATTCTATAATATCATGAGTTGATACGGGTTCACGAACTTACTATAACGAGTCGCCTGATTATAGTAAAGATAAAAATCAAATATACTTCCAAAATATGTTACTAACTTGATATAAGTCATTTGACTCAAATATATATAATCAAAATTGATACACTATATTGAGTTATAAGAATCAAAAATTGAAATATATTTTGTTGGATCGTTAGTTTTTATAATATTGATATATAAATATATATATTGATTTTGAAGTCAGAATATATATATTATTTATAATATTTGAACGTTTGAAAAAAAATATATCTCAAAAGGTGACTGAACTATTTGAGTTCTTGTATTCTGACTTACTACAAATAGAAAACCACGGCATATATATTGACCGTAGACATTTATTTGAATTATAAAAAAAATTATGGCTGGAAAAAAAGTAGTAAAAAAATTTAAGGTATTTGCTATGGCTGGAAAAGCAAATCCAAAACCACCTTTGTGACCTACTATGGGTCAAAATGGAGTCCCTATAGGTATATTTATGAAAGACTTCAATGCAAAAACCATGGATTTGCAAAATAAGTACTGAGATGTAAGAATTCCTGCGGTTATATCTGTATATATTGATAAATCATTTGATTTTGAGTTACTGCCTCCTGTCACTAGTGATTTGATAAAATCAAAAGCTAAAATAGCAAAAGGTAGCAAAACTCCAAACAAAGATAAAAATGGTACAATAAGTATGGACGATATCAAAGAAATAGCTGAAATCAAAAAATCAGTTATGAATACAGAAGATATTGATAGTATAGTCAAGTCTATAATTTGAACTGCAAAATCACTAGGTATAGAAGTAAAATAACAATATTCAAATATATATGATAATTATCTGAAATATATATTTGATTTTTTTAGTAAAAAATTTATATGATTGATATGATTGATTGAGAAAAAAAAGATATTATTTGTACAAAGATAGTTTCTGATTTATTACCTGAACACAAAACACAAAGTAATAAATATATAAATAAAACAAAAAAATCAGTAACTATTGTTTTAAATCTTTTTGTAGATAGTTTGCCAATGATTTGATTAATAAAAAATACTCCTAGTTTTGTAAAATCACTAAAAAGCGAAGAACGAAAAATAGAAATATACAAAATGTTAGCTATATTATGATCAACTCCTATAGATGCTGCATATTATTATGAGTTATTGATTGATAATGATTTGGCTAATAGTTTATGATATAGTTTATTAGGAAAGATAGTATATTATTCTTTGTATATTAAATATTTATCAAAAAAAGAAAATTTTAACTTAAAAGATTTTTTATCAAATATAAATAATGAATTAATACTTTTGAAGAAAAGCATAAAACGCTTGCAAAATAAATAATATATATTTTTTTATAAAAAAAATTGCGGAGAGTTGATTCGAACAACTGATCTTTGGGTTATGAGCCCAACGAGATACCCCTTCTCTACCCCGCAGTAGATTTTTTTAATTTTTTTATTAGGATAATATTTTATATGTTTTATTTTGATTTATGGGTCGATCGACGAGGCTCGAACTCGCGACCGCAGGTACCACAAACCTGTGCTCTACCAACTGAGCTACGATCGACATAATAATATAAGTATATATAATGTGGTTGTTTTTTCAAGTAAAAAATATTTTATTTTTATGATTTTGATATTTTTGTGATACTGAGTAATAAATATAAGTTTTGCGTATATATATTGTATGTTTATGTTTTTATCATTACAAAAAATAAAACTCAGTAATCTGATTTTTTGTCATACGA
>JAYWGF010000069.1:0-2478 GCA_043778395.1 bacterium
TAATAAATATATTTCTGATCAAATTGATATAAAAAAATATTTTGATGATAAAGTTCTCCCTTTATGGAAAAAATATTGAGATAGAATTATAAATAAACTTGAAAATATATGAATCTACAAATGGACTGAACGCAAAATACCAATTTACCTAATATGAGATGCAAAGAAGCTTTGGTCGGCTACAGCTATACCAATTACGATATCATGCCGTAGCCAGAAAAAGAAAAATATATTTGATATGATAATACATGAGTTAATACATTACTATTTAATTTTATGAGGTAACAATATAAAAGATTATTATAAATACATGAATAATCTTTATGATTTGAAAAAATTTAATGATGACTCGCATTTTTTGCTTTACTCTATACAATATTATATTTATATGGATATTCCAGAAATTTGGGAATATATATTACTAAAAACATTAAAAAGTAGTTATAGTAAATACATAATAAAAGCTCAAGAAATTGGATTTGAAAAAATAATTAATGATTATCAAAACTTTATCAAAAACAAAGAACGGGAAATATATAATCATGATTATCCATTGTTAAGATTTAAAGTCTCAATTTCTTATGATAAAGTTTTTTCAGTTTTATCAAAATATAACAAAAATCAAAAAGAAATTTACAAATTATGATATATAAATTGAGTACAAGATTTTATAAATGATCAAATTAATACAAAATATAGAAAAGTATATCAAATACCCAAAATTATTTGCAAAATAACTAATATAAAATCAGATCATAAATTTTTTTATATAAATTTAGTAACAGATGATCCTTATGATATAAATATACCTATGACTATTTGACTATATCAAAATGAAAATAATATAATAGATATAAGTATTAGTAAAATTATAAAGTATTTTATGTATTTTCATGTAGAAGAAGTAAAAATTTTCTGTAAAAATAGTAATATATATCAAGATAATTTATTTGATTATTTATTTGAAAATATAAAAAAAAAACTAACAGAATAATTGTTAAATTTTACTGCATATCGTAAAGTCAGAATATGACTCTGATATATAATACATGTATAATAAAAAAATGCCTAGAACAGGACTCGAACCTGCACACCGAAAGGCAGCGGCTTCTAAGACCACCATGTCTACCAGTTTCATCATCTAGGCATATTTTATATCAAAAATATATATAATTTATCTACAAAATCAACCGCTATTTTACAGATATACAAATATAGATCAGAGCATCAGACAATTTGCAAAATTTGCAAAAAAAACAAAACTGAATATAATAGATATAAAGTCAGAATATAAAATAATATATATTATATAATAAAACTAACAATGTTACTAAATCATATAGACAAAACCATCTTAGAGCTCAGCGATATCAAAAATATCAGCCCAAACCGAGAAATACTCAAAAAAATAGATCATGCGACCGCGAAAGATTTGCAATTAGTGGTTTTTGATTTTGATGATAAATTAGCGATTACTCATATTATCACTACCAATAATAAACCTCAGCAAATATATGACTATATAAATAATAACTTTATCAAAAATAAAATATATTACACAGATGATGAGTGATTTGCCGCTTGCCTACAGTGGTATGATATAGCGACTATGAATCAAGACCAAATCAATAATGTATACAATTATGAGCAATCTGTAAAATGAATTGAGGCAGAAAAGTTGATGATAAAGCATTTTGAAGAAAAAGATAAATTGGACGAGTGATATTTTGTAAATGAAATAATAAGACTGTGATTTATGGCTGGAGCCAGCGATCTGCATCGGCAATCAGAAAAAGAATGAATACAGGTAAGAATTCGCAAGGACGGATTACTAAAAAATATATTTTTGCTATCGCAAACTGATTACAAAAAATATATATTAAAAATCAAATATATATCTGGAGTAAAGATAAATATAGATTATATGCCACAAGATGGTAGATTTGATTTTCAAGTAAGTAATTGATGAGTTATCAAAAAAATAGACGTGAGAGTAAGTATCATGCCATGACTTCGTGGTCAAAGTATAGTCATGAGATATCTAGACGGCAATAAGTCTATCATGGATTATCACGAAATGTGATTATCAAAAATAAATACAGATTCTATAAGCAAGAATCTTGCCAAAAACTATGGCATGATATTGGTCACTTGACCTACTGGTAGCGGCAAGACTACTACTTTGTATAGTATGATAAATCACCTAAACAATGCAAATCTCAAAATCATAACATTGGAGGATCCAGTAGAATATGAAATAGCTTGAATACAGCAAAGTCAGATAAATCCTAGCAAATGATATGATTTCAAAGATTGACTGGAAAGTATACTGAGGCACGATCCAGATATAATTTTGGTATGAGAAATTCGCGATTTGGAAACTGCAGAAATAGCTATAAATGCAGCTTTGACCTGACATTTGGTATTATCTACTTTGCATACCAATTCTGCGGTAGAAACTATATCTAGACTTATGAA
>JAYWGF010000070.1:0-6996 GCA_043778395.1 bacterium
TCTATTGACATCTATAAGTTTAGCACATTTGGAAGCATCAATATCTACTATAAAATGCTTAATAATTTTTTTCAAAATGTAATCTGAAATTTTAGAGTTGTTAACTAGCATATCTTGTTGTAATTATGTTATTTTGCTAGTCAAGAGCGTATATTATCTCATTATAATAAAATATTGATAGAAAAAACAAAACAAGAATACAACCAAATAAAAAATAAAGAATTATTAAACTCAGAAGAGCTTATAGACTTTCTATATAATACTGGTCCACGTATGCTTGAAGCTGATGACAGAGAAAAATTAATGAACCATATATTTGCATTACTAGAAAAAGAATATAATGACATAAAAGATGATCCAAATTTGACAGAAAAACAGCTTGAAGATCTATTAGAAAATTGGCCAAATTGTGGCGGTATTTGGAAAACTGTTTGGGGCACTTGAAATTCTTAAGATACAGAAAATAAAACATATAATACATACTACCATCATTGGTAGTTTTTTATTGTATACGTTTTGAGTTATTTCTTGAATATATATACCAAATCTATATATTTCTATATAAAGTTTATCATATAAATATATATTATGACTACCATTATTATAAATGATGAATTGAAATTGTCAAAAAAAAGATTCAATACAGCTATAGAAGCTGGATATTTTTTGATATGATATAGTATTAAAAATCAAAAAGCAAAATGACAAGAATTGCTGATTGATAATAAAGCAAAAAAATCATATATATCATACAAGGAATCTAAAGAAAAATGAGTAGAAGCATTTAGCTTTATAGACTCTATATTAAAATAATGATAAAATATAAAATAGAATTATCAAGAAAGGTTCAGAAATTTTTGTCTAAAGCTGATAAAAACATAATAATATCTTTTCGTGAAAAATTAGAAATTATGCAATATGATCCCAAGAATCCATCTTTGGATATAAAAATTTATAAAAATTCATGACCAAATAATTATAGACTTAGAATTTAAAAATACAGGTTTTTATTTGAAATTAGAGATTTGGAAATATTGATATATTTTTATGTTTCAGATGCTCGCTGAGATATATACAAATAGTTCTATAAACTTAAAAGTCAGAATATATCTTTTATATATATACATAAAATATGTCAGATAAAAAAAATAGTAAATGAAAATATTATGATTTGATGATGTTTCCATATCCTAGTGGTACGGCTATGCACGTAGGTCATGCGAGTAATTATTTGTATAGTGAGATAACTGCAAGATTTCGTAGAATGCAGTGATATGATGTAATATTTCCACTTGGTTATGATAGCTTTGGCTTGCCAACTGAAAACTTTGCTATCAAAAATAACGTTTCTGCTAAGGAAGCTACAGATAATAATATAAAATATTTTGAAGAACAGGTGACTGCTATGAATTTTTCACTAGATAAAGATCGTATGCTTCTTACCAGTAATCCTGAATATTATAAATGGACACAATGGATTTTTGCAAAATTATTTGAGCATGGATTGGCATATCGCAAGGATGGTTTTGTAAACTGGTGTAATGGCTGTCAGACTGTACTTGCAAATGATCAGGTGGTAGATGGTCGCTGTGAAAGATGTGAAACGGAGATAATTCAAAAAAAACAACCGCAGCGATATATCAAAATTACTGATTATGCTGAGCATTTACTGGACTATAGCGATTGTGATCGACCAGCTGAAACTATACAACATCAAAAAAATCGAATTGGTAAAAGTCATGGAGCTGAGATAAATTTTGACATATATACATCAGATAATAAGAATAATCTGACTTCTAGAACTATAACTGTTTTTACTACTCGTCCAGATACAATATATGGTGTGACGGCTGTAGTTTTGGCCCCAGAAAATGATATACTTGATAATATACTTGAGTCAGAACTTGGTACACCAAGTGAATATCTATCTAATCTACAAAAATATCGTGCCCAAGTAGCAAAAGAAACAAATATCACAAGACAGGCTGAAGGTAGAGAAAAAACGGGTATATTTTCTGGTATATATGTATTACATCCATTGACTTGAGAAAAAGTACCTGTCCGATATGCAGATTATGTATTACCTGACTATGCGACTGGTTCGGTGATGATGGTTCCTGCACATGATATACGTGATTGAGAATTTGCTGAGAAATTTGAGATAGCTAGTGTACAGGTTATATGGAATCAAGAGTATGAACAACAAAATACTTGATTAGAGGAATCTAGAAAAAAAACTAATGAATATTTATGAATTTCAACTCAGCCAGAGTTACCATATACAGGTAAGTGAGTTTTAGTAAATTCATGACAATTTGATTGTTTGGATAATATAGAAGCTAAGGCTAAAATAACTGAATATCTAGAATCTATAGGTAAGTGAAAAACTAAAACCACATATAGACTTCGTGATTGGTCTGTAAGTCGTCAGAGATACCGATGAAGTCCGATACCAGTTTATTATACTTTTCCAGAAAATGAAGATGGTAAATATACAGTTGATAATCCACATCCAGACAAATCAAAATGGATTCCTAATTTGATATCTTATGATCAATTGCCTGTAATATTACCCCTTGATTTGCCAAACTATAAGCCAGCTGGTAAAAGTCCATTAGAAGATCATCCTAGTTTCAAATATTATCATTTTAAGGATTGAAATATATATCTTCGTGAATGTGATACTTTGGATACATTTATGTGTAGCAGTTTTTATTATTTGAGATTTTTGGATCCACAGAATAATGATGAATTGATAAGTGCTGAAGCTATGAAAAATATGCCAGTAGATCTATATATATGAGGTAAGGAACATACCGTTGGGCATTTGCTTTATAGTAGATTTATTTATAAATTTCTAAAAGATAAGTGATATATATATAGTGATAGCAAAGAACCCTTCCGCAAGCTCGTGCATCAAGGTATGGTGAGCGCTAGCGATGGTCGCAAAATGTCCAAAAGACGATGAAATGTCATAGATCCTATGGATACAATTCGTCAGTTTGGCTCTGATACATTGAGGACATATATCATGTTTATGTGACCCATAGAGCTAAACAAAAACCGAAATCCTGAAGCCGTAGCCGGTATTAGTAAGTTTTTGGCTAGAGTGAATAGAGCTAGTGAAACGGTAGATGCTGATTTGTCTGCAAAGGATGATGCAGTTAGCTCTGCTGCTCATATAGCTATAAAGTGAGTCAGTGAAGATTTACAAAATCTCAAGTTTAATACTGCTGTAAGTAAATTGATGATTTTGATAAATGCTATATATGATGCTGGCAAAGTGAGTAATGAAAACTTTGAGAATTTGCTATTGTTGTTATCTCCATTTGCTACTGACTTGACCCAAGAATTATGGACTAAGCTTGGTCATGATGATCAAATTTCAAGCCAATCACGACCTACATACAAGTCAGAATATATATTATCTACCAAAATAAACTTAGCAGTACAGATTAATGGTAAAATGAGATGAACTCTAGAGCTTGACCGTAATTTGACTGAATATGAGGTAATAGAAAAAATGAAATCTTCTGGTGAATTTGACAAATATATGACCGGTGAAATTCGTAAGATTATATATGTGCAGGATAAGATTTGTAATATTATGATTGGGTAATATATATCAGTTATATTCTGACTTTATAAGAAATAGAAATTTATATACATAAAAAATAAATATATGATTGAAATTAAGCAAAAAAGTGGTAATATAGCAAATAATTGAAAATATTTTATGAAGATAATATTTTATTTTTTATTTTCTGTATTATTAATAATAATTTGATGAATACTTATAGATTTTTGACCAATAAATAATACTTATTTTTGATTCTTTTTTATTTCTTTATGAGTTTTTTTTGGAATCTCATTAGTTACTATTATACTTTCAAATACTATTGTACAATCTGGTGTAAATTATCTTATTCCATATTTAATATGAATTATTACCTTTATTCTTTTGTTTTTATTAGCGAAATAATTCGTTATCTAAAACGTCATAAAGCCCAATTATTCCTTTAATATATATATCCCAAAACACATGAAATACAAAAAAGTCCTAATGTTTCACTGACGATGAAATACAAATAATGACCAATTTAGCTGCACTAGCTTACTTGCCAAACAGCTCAAAGCTGATGGTTTTGATGTGACTTTTGACAGTTTAAATTATGAAAGCTGAATTTCAGTAGATGAGATATTGGCAAAATACCCTGAAGACTATGATTTTGTAGTAGGACATAGCGCTGGTGGATTTTTGGCTTTGCAATATGCACAAAGTCATGAAAATATCAAAAGACTCATTCTGATAGCTCCATGCACGAGTACCAAGAATTTTACTCCCAAGTTTATACAAAGCTTACAAGATGATTTGTCACCGGAAGAATATCAAATGTTTATGGATTTTCATGATCAAGGCATAAGACATATAGCCGTAAATGCTAATTGCGAAAAGATAAGTTTTGTATTTGGTAAACAAGACGATTTTATAACTCAGGAAGTTGCTGATATATACGCCAAAACATACCCAAATGCCAAATATATATATCTGTTTGCATGACATATGGGTAATAGTCCAGAATCTTGAGCGTACAAAATCATGGAAATATACGATAGACTTTTCCCAAAAGAATTTAGCAAATAATATATATTTGATTATATATCTGTGATATATATTGTATAATCTGACTTTATAATTTTATAATTTCTTTATGACACAAACCGCAAAACCTAAATTTGATTTTGAATTTGATTGAAATGAAATAGTAAAGATAGACCCAAAAACATCTTTGCCAAATACCAATTCGGCCTTAAATTTTGGTATTTTGATAGTGTTGTGAATTATGCTGTTTATTTGACTTATATTTGCAGTAAAAATACTTATATATATATTTTTGATAGTATATATATCTAGCTGGATATACAATAAATTTATCAAAAAAACCAAAAAATAATATACCCTAGTATTATATATCTATAAACTCATAAAGTCAGATTATCCCTTTAATATATATACCCCAAAACCTATGAAATACCAAATACATGATATAAACTGAGTAAAGACTATATTTATGAATCTACCTGATGCAAACTCTACCACAGTGCAGGTCTTTGTAAATGCATGAAGTATATATGAAGATGCCAACAATAATGGTATTAGTCATTTTCTAGAGCATATGTTTTTCAAGTGATGACGCAAATATCACAATAGTCGAGAAGTGGCGGTAGTGGTAGATAGTTTTGGTGGTGAATTTAATGCTTATACGGGTAAGGATATAGCCAGCTATTATGTCAAGTCGGCTCCTGAATATATATACCAATCTATGGATGTACTTAGCGATATGCTGATACATGCGAGTTTTCCGCAAGAAGATATGGAAACGGAAAAGTGAGTAGTAATCCAAGAAATGAAAATGTATGAAGATAACCCGCAAAGACTTATGTCGCTAAATGCTTCTAGGCGATTTTATGGAGATAATAGTTATGGTAGATCTATAATTGGCTCTGAAGAAACTGTTATGAATATTACTAGAGAAAATTTACTAGATTGGCAGCATAATTTATATAATAAGAATAATCTGACTTTGGTGGTGGTAGGCAGATTGCCCGATGAAGAAGACCTAAAAGCTAAAGTGTCAGAATATTTTGATAATATCCCAAACGGAAATAGATACGAGAAGCCCGCTTTTGATATTTCAAATATAACCAAAGAAAAGTCTTCATATTATGAAAAGTGAACCGAGCAAAATCATTTATTGCTAAGGTGCAATGGTCCATATCGAGATGCTGATGATATGGTTAAGCAAAAAGAGTTTGCGGCTATGGTTTTGGCTATGATAGTATTTGGTGGAAATATGTCATCTAGATTATTTCAAGAAATTCGTGAAAAAAAATGACTTTGTTATTATATACATAGTGGATTTTGAGATTCCTTGGTAAAGGATGCTGGTATTGGTAATGTATATATATCTGCTGGATTGGATAAGGCACAGCGAGATATAGCTATAGAAGATATATATGTGCAGATAGATTTGCTAGGTCGCGAAGGTATTACTGAGGCAGAATTTGTCAAAGCAAAATGATATAAACTTGGCTGACTACAAATGTGAATAGAAACAACTGATCAGCGAGCAGAATGGATTGGGCCTGAGTATTTACAAGATGGTAAGATATTGGATCTAGAATATATGTACAAATTGTACGATAGTGTGACCTTGGCTGAAGTAAATAATGCTATCAAATGAATGAATAGAGAAGATTTTTATTTGTATTATATCAAATAATTTTTGATATTAGTGATATAGTAAATTGTGGTCAAATATAGATAAAATTTTATAAAGCTTCAAAAGCCGTGCCGTTTACGGTACGTGATATATAATGTAAATTACGTTATGTATATTACCATCCGCATCAAAAGGCATGATTTTGATTATTGTCTTATGCGCAAATTTATATACATAAAATTATTTTATATACCATAATATTATAAATATATTTACTATAATAATCAAACATTATTGTATAATAAATTTTTATCAAATCATCAAATAATATATATGTCCAAAAACAAAAAAACAAAAAAGGAAATGAAATTAGCAAGAACTATAAGGCAATATAAGCTTTGACTCAAAACTACAAAACCCAAGAAATGAGCACCAAAAAATAAATAATTTTGATATTGTTAGCTAAAGATATTTCTTTGATACGATTTGATATATATGATAAGTAAACTTACAATATAAAAATTATCAAAAAGAATATTTTGTATATAAAGTTGTATATAAATATATATAAAAAACTAAAACCAAAGCTGCTCAAAGCCATATCTTTTAGTGTATAGTAATATATATTGTTTACCATATACATAAACTCATTTATTTCAAAATAAAAACTCAGCAAATAATTTTGTATATAGCTGAGTTTTTGGTATATATTATATATCTATATTTTTGATTTTATAGTCTAATATTTTATCAATAATGCCATATGCCAATG
>JAYWGF010000071.1:0-2469 GCA_043778395.1 bacterium
TATGGATAGTATCGTGCTGACTCCAGCGTGAGTACATATACTGGAGCAGCAGTGATTGTTTGATACGCAGGAGACTGTGTTTGAGCGAAATGCGATCCAATCTATCAGCATCGACAAAGAGTGAATGATCAGTCATCTATGCAAGATCGGTACACTCAATATCACACTAGAGCATGGTACATCGTATATGATATGAGGTGTCTATCGCCCCGAGCATCGATCCAAAAAAATTATGTCACTAAAAATAATTTATGAAAAAAAGCCAGAACCTATCATCAAAGAGCCAGAAAAATTTGATACGCTAGTAGATACACTCTCAGAGATCATCACAGATTATCTCCAGCACAAACCTCAATAAATATATATTCAGTATAAAAAATACCCAACCAGATTTTGATTGGGTAGTATGATGTAATGAAAACATTACATTATGAGGTAGGAGAAGATTGAATTAAAAAATTATATCTTACTATCCATTATCTTTTCAAATTCAATTTCCAGTGATTTGTTATAAAAAGGCAGTCAAATAAGTTTATAATTTCAGAAATTCATATCTAATATCTCAGATCTATGATCAATTTGTTTCAAGAAGTCATTTTTTCGTTCATCTAAGAATAGTAATTGATCTCACTTAGGTTCTATAAAGACCTGATATGTTACATTTTCTTGCTTATTTTTCAAAAATAAGATAAAATCAGGCTCAAATCTTTGTCCATCCTTAAATGAATAGATAGCAAAAGCTCTTTCACTTCTGATAAGATAAATTTCATCATATTTCTTTTGTAAAGTAGAGATTTTTTTATGAAAGAGAGCCATAAAATCTTTCTCTTCAGAACTTCCTATCACTTCTTCAAATACAAACCAATCTTTATCATATCCTATAGGTTCAGCTGAAAGATCAACAACGATTTCTTTCTCTGGTCTAAATATATTTTGTAATGACTGAGCTTTAAATTCTTTTGTTCCTTCATATTGAATTTCTTGTTTTTTGATTTGTACTTCCAATTGTTTCAACACTGATATGATAGCTTGCAAAAGATCTTCATTATTGATCTGATCGATACGTTCCGATGATCACATAAAATCTATCTTTATATTACCTAGATATTTATCACTACTCATAAACTCATCAACACTTTTCAATTCTCAAAGATATGTTTGTAAATTATCAAACTTATAAAAATCATTTATCCAGATAGCTTTTCTTATGATATGCTTTGATATGTCTTTAATACTCACAGTATTAGCTTCTGATAATACAATATTTTGATTTCTCTCTTGTTGTTCATCAAATACTTGTATAGTATCATTCTTATTACTTTTGAGTGTATAGGTAAATCTTTGTTCTCTAATTCAAGCTCATTGTAAACTATCAATTCAAAGACCTCATTTTTCTTTTCTCGTATTTGTATAGATCAGTCACTCCTTATAAAAAGTATTGTTAATAAATGATTTTTTTAATTTTAGAGTAAACTTCTTTTGTTCTTTCTCATTCATAATACCTATCTCTCTGAGTGCTTGTGTAATCTCAGCTATATATCTATTATCAAAACTCGTATGATAATAAAAAGTTTCTAATATCTTGAGTTCATGATCCATTCTATCAAATTTTCTTCTATATTTATCTTCTCACAATGCTTCATCAGTCATAAAAGGAAAATATCTTGCCCCTCTTCCTATAAGTTGTGCTTCACTCATTGTTGTCTTACCTGCATAGTATTTTCCATCCTTTTTTCGATCTCCATCTCTTGTATCGTATAATCTCACAATATCAAACAGATTAAGCACGTCCCGTCACTCATTGAGTTTTTGCACGGCAAAAATTGCTCTTATTCTATTGTCTTTATCCTCTAAAGTATTTAATAAGATTTGATTTTTATTAGCTTGGCTGTCATCGTTTGCACTCAATACACACTCTTCTGAAAAATCTTGTTGTAATTCTCTGACTAAATCCGTGTCAGAAATAGTATTATTTTCAAAAAAATCATAAGCTGACTGTAATACAGTTCATCCTGCTCTGGATTTGAGAGATTGAATATCTTGTTCTGAGAGATTATGGATCAATTGAATAAAATACTCTTTATTCGCTTCACTTTCCGCAATAGTTTTTTGAGATTTAAACAAAATAACAGGTTTACAATATAGCTTATATTTTTCAGCTATTTTCAGTCTGTATTGACTAAGGATAAGAGCTTGCAGTATTCTCTCTTTCATCTCCATATCTGACTTCAAAATATCTACTTCTTTACTGTATCTATCCAATCTAAATTGTTTGAGATCATATTTATAGACAATCTTATCCAGATATTTTTCATAGATTCCTTGATTTGAGAGATCTATCGTAGCTGTAAACTCTAAAAGGATATTTTTACGATGAGAATTTAATATCTTTATAATAGTTTGTTCCCGTGATACTGTCTCTTCATCTACCTTTCATTTTCATCACTTCGTATCAGCATTGATATGATG
>JAYWGF010000072.1:0-6948 GCA_043778395.1 bacterium
TGACAGAAGATATATTTTATGATTTTTGAAAACTATTATGATTATAATAACCGTATTGCAATATAAAGCATATTTGATAATATAAAACTATATAATTTATTTTTATGATTTTAGTTTATATATATGTCAATTGATAAAAATAGTCCAGAATACAGTATACAAAAAACATTTTTGCAAACGCAATCAGATATTTTTGCTAAAAATTCTAAAGAAAGAAAAACTATAAATTACTTATGAATATGATGTTCTACCATAAATCACGACGATGCTATTCCTAGACTACCTACAAGTACTAAAATCATGAATTATGCACTAGAAACTGCTAAATCATTTGATCCAAATATCATAGTACAAACCAAAATACATATACTAGAAGATATAAATTTTGATCATTGCGAGGCAAATTATAGTATGCAATGAAATTATTGTACTTGGCCATGCTGGATAAGTCAAAGAATGGCAAAAATATGAAAGGCAGATCCTTTGACTCAAATATATAATGATCTTATAGATTGGGCAGATGTAGTAATAATAGCTACTCCTATCAGGCGATGATCGGCTAGCAGTTTATATTACAAATTGGTAGAAAGACTAAATTGTGTAGAAAACCAAAAAGAAGTCTATGGAGTAGACTTGGTGCACGATAAGCTAATGTGAATGGTAATAATATGAGCTCAAGACGGCGCTCAGCATGTCATGTGACAAATGATGTCTGTACGAGCTGAGCTTGGTTTTGCTTTTTCCAAATCTCCATATATAGCTTACACTTCAGGCTGATTGCTAAATGATAAGACAGAATTGACTCAGCAACAAGTACAAAATGATTGGTGACTTATACAGTCTATGACCCAAGAGATGATTTCAAATCAAATAAATACGATAATCCAAAGAAGAAAATAATATATCTAATATATATATAAATAATATTCTGACCTAAAAATATATAAAATTTTTGACTTGACTTTTATGAAAAAAAATATATAAGTCATGAGCTGTCACTGTCAAAAAAATAAATATTGTCACTTTTTATATCCATAAATCCAATGTCACATGTCAATTACACAAATTAAAAAAAAAGTAAAAAATCCACAATGATGAAGTGATCTACTAAAAAAGAAATTCCTAATGTCATGAGTATTCAAGTTTAATATTGAAGATGCCGGTTATGACGAATTAAAAATTATTTGTGATAATCTTTTGACTTATAACAATTTTTATCATTTGATGATAAGATCTGTATCAGAAAATAATTTATGAATCCAATTTTTATACTACAAAGAATATTTTTGAGAAAAAGAACCTATAAGTTTTGCTGAGATAAAAGTAAAATTCGCTGAGTTTGGAGTAGTTCCTTATGTTTGGGATATAACCTCAAAAACACTTCATCCAGAAGAAAAAATATCTGATATGGTTTTTGTTCATAGAACATTACCATTATAGGTAAATATATTTATATCAATAATCAAAAACACAATGGATGCTAATAGAAATTTGGATTCTAATTATAAAAAATTAGATTGTTCTCAACTATCAGAAAATCAAAAAAAATTATCTGAAGAATTATGAATAAAATATTACATTATGAATTGATATGAAAATTCATGATTTACTATATCTATTACTAATATAGATATTGGTAAAATTGATAACTATAGCATAGACGAGTTGAGATCTATATTTGAATGAAAAATTCATGAAATAGAATACAAGTGAACTTTCAAAAACTACATGAATTTGACCAATAATCTAGACTTAAAAAAAATATATCATCAAATGATGTAATATAATTCAGACATACAGCAAAAAAATCTACATATATATTTAGTGTAGATTTTTTTTATTTCATATTTTTGAGTCATCGTCATCATAATATAGCGGCCGTTTCTGTTCTCAATACCGTATCTCAAAGCAATATCTTGCCAACTTTTGCTTTTTCAAATTTTGCTATTTCTAATTTGCTAAATCCACCCTCAGGTCAGACTATAAACAATATAGATCATCATATATCTTTTAGATCATCTATATGTACTCAGTCATAATCTGCTATATATGCATATTTATAACCTTTTATATCATCAAAAATATCTTTGCTGATAGATATTTTGGCTTGCAAATATCACCATGATTGCTCTGTTGCTTCTTTTGCAATTTTTTGAAATCTTTGTATTTTGTTATCACTAACTTCGTGAATTATAGAATTATCTGCCTCCCAGAATACTATCTCATCAACTCATACTTCGGAAAGTTTTTGGACCAATCGATCGTATTTTTCTCGCTTATTCATATATGGCACTGCTATTGATATTTTATTATTTTTTGTATTTTTTGGATATTCTATATTAGTGATATCAGTGATAATCTGACTTATGGAGTTGTGATTTGATTGTAGAGAAGTTATTTGTAGTTTGTACCTTATGATATTTTTGTCAAAATTATCTGTTTGTAAATATATATAATTTCATATTTTGTATCTCAATACTTTCGTTATTTGATGAAATATTTCATTATCATATATATATATTTGGTTTATTTTGATTTCAAAATTATTGGTTATAAATAGTTGCATTTTATCTTTATAATATATTTTTTTATAAATTATGCTTATATCATTTTGCGGAATATACGTATTATATATGTTTATCTTTTTTGCTCAGTATCAAGTCAGAATATATTACTAATATCAAAAAACACATAATCAAGTTTTTGGATTATTTTTGGTTTATGTTTTGGTGAATGAAGATATATCTACTTCTCATTTTGCTATATTATCAGCAGCGTCTGAGACTTCATACTTTATGATTTTGGTTTCTGAAGTATCAAAATTTGCCAAATTTCAATTGAAGTCAGTAATTTTTACTCATTTTGAATTAAATATTTTTCATCATTTTACTTTACTATCTTGATCAGAAAAAAGTAAATTGACGCTATATAGTCACTCTCAAGATTTTTTGACTGTAGTTTTGCTAGATATAATAAATGGCGGTTGTTTGTCATTATTTTCTACAGTTATATTGATTGATTTTGAAACTGATTTGCTAGTGCTGTCTGTTGCTACTACTATTATTTCAAAATTTTTGCTATTGTCACCATCTATAGATATATTTTTGATATCAGTGACATCATCTTTTGTGTACGAATAGTTTCATATATTTTGTCAATTTATACTTACTGATATATTTATAGGTAAATTTCATCACTTTGTGTTATACCAAATTGCAAATTCCTTGAATACTTTGCTATTATTAGTAGGTTTGAGTATAGATAATTGCAGATCTTTTGTAGTATTTATATTTTCATCTGGTATACTAGTCGTTGTTGGAGTAGTTTTATCTCAGCCGGTATTAGTGATATTATCTATAATCTGACCTGTAGATCCCGTGAGCGTTTGTTGAAGATATCTTTCTTCGCAAACTTGAGTAGGTTGTGACGAATATACGTCAGTATATCCATTATCTGTTCATGTACCATTTTTAAATCTATTACCAAATCATAGATATTTTGCTATATCTCATAAGTCATTTTTATTTGGCATAAAGGTGGCAGGTTGTATAATATATGATGTAATTATATCACTAGCTGGTGTAAGTTGAGAAACTTTGCCTCCACACAGACGGTCTACTTGTATTGCCACTGCAGCATCATCATTTTGACTAGGAAGCTTATTTATATATCACATAGTAGTAACTATGTATTTTTGGGGAGTAGATTGTGTAGCGATTTTGCCTGAAAGTTTTGATATTGTGACTTCTTTTACTTCTACAGGAGTAGGATTTTCATTATTTATCAATCCAGCTTTTAGCAATTTTCACCAAAAAAGCTTTCGTGTTTGGTTATTCATCCATCATCAATAAGCGTTAATTTTTAGTGGTTGATCGTTTGTATTTCATGCCCAAAATACAGTCACTTTACTAGGAGTATACGCTACCATCCATCCATCTTTAGGGTATTTTACTCATTTACTATTTGCTTCTTTGTTTGTAGTTCATGTTTTACCTGCAAATTTTATTGGAAAGGCAAATTCTCATATTCGTTCTGGAGGAAGGTTTTTAGTGTTTGATAATATGCTTCGTATCAAGTAAGCCACACCCGAAGGTATTATTTGTTCTGCTTTTGTGTTTGGTCTTTTGTACAATATAGTATTATCAAATTTTTTGATTTCAAGTATAGGATTTATTTTTGCTGGTTTTCACATTGCAGATAGATGACTATAAGACATAGCCAAATCAATTGGTGTCATTTCCGCACTTCATATTCACATAGATGAGCCAAATCATCATTTTGGTTTATTTATACTAGTCACTCACAATGATTTCAAAAAAGCTATAAACATGTCTTCTCATCAAGCAGCTAGGAACATTTTGATTGCTGGTATATTACGACTATATGCTAGTGCTTTGCGTATAGGCATAGGTCACATAAATTTATCATCAAAGTTATTTGGATCATAGTCTCATCTTTTGAATTCTATATCATATATATCTGTATCCAAAGTAAGAGGTAATGTCATAAATCATAATGCATATACCAAAGGCTTGATTGTAGATCATGGCTGTTGTTTACTTCTCAATATATCTACTTGTCAATTTATTTGCTCATTATAAAAATCAGCAGATCATACATAAGCTAAAATATCTCAATTTATAGTGTCCAAGTGAATTAGTGCAGTATTATTAGCCCCATATCAATTTACATTTTTTATACTTCATGCTACAGAGTCTTCAGCCATTTTTTGTGTATTACTATCAAGTGTAGTAGTAATCGTAAATCATCATTTTTGTATCATTTCTTCACTATAATCTCAGATATATTGATTATTGGGAGTTTTGATAGTATCAAGTATATAATTTACAAAATGCGGCGCTTGCATTTTTACTTTTTGTCTTCTAAAATTAAAATCAAATAATCATTCCAAAAACGCGGCTTTGATTTGACTTTCGTCTATATATCATTCTACATACATTCTTTCCAAAGATATATCTTTTCTTCATATAGTATATGAGATTTTGTAACTTCCACTTCAATATTGAAAATCAAAATCTAGAAGTCAGACTATAAATGATCTAAAACTAGAATTATTTCTGCTAAATTTATTCTCATTAGTTATTATCAGATTATTAATTTTGGATTGTAATAAAGATCATAGTTCTCAGCTTAGACTTACGCTTAGTCAATCTGGATCTTTTATGGTTAGTTTTCACATCACTAGGTCTTTGTTTCTGTATGGATCATAGGTAGATGGTGCTTTTGGCAAAGTAGCTATGATGGCGGATTGTAATATATCAAGATTTTTTGCAGAAGTACCAAAATATACATGACTTGCTGATTCTATACCATAACTATTATTACCCAAAAATATATAATTTAGGTACATTTCCATTATTTTCTTTTTTGCTTCTTTTGAATTTTGTTCAGGGCTACCATTTGGATACAGTTTATTTATTTGAGATTGGATAAGATTATCAAGTTTTATTGCTAATGTTATTTCTTTTAGTTTTCTAACTACACTTTTTTGATTTGTCAAAAAAAGATTTTTTATTAATTGTTGTGTAATGGTAGAAGCACCTTCGCTTTTTCCACTGACCAAATCTTTTAGTCCAGCTCTGACTATTCACTGTATATCTATTCATCCATGGCTCCAAAAGTTTTGATCTTCTACGGCTATTATTGCATTTATGACATTTTCATTTATTTCATTGTAAGATATATATTCTCTATTTTCTATCGGAGAGTATTTGTACAGTACTTTACCGTTGCGATCTGCTATATTTATACTTTGAGGAATGGATGATATTTTTTCTATACTAGATAAGTCAGGTAAATCTTGTAATATATATATATAAAAAGCGCTAGCTCAAATTACAAATGGTACAAATACAAAAAACAAAAGTAAAAATATCCAAACTTTTGTTGTAAGTAAACTTTTTATTTCTCATTTTTTTGATGACGAATTTCATCATTTTTGATTATCATTAGTCAATTTTTTATTTATAACACCCACGCTTCATATGAATACATATTTTTTGAAGAATTCATATATTTTACCAAAAATATTTATATTTGGAATTTCAAATAGAGATTTTTTTTTGCCATAATTGTAACTTTTTGCTTTTATCATTTTGCAAAATTTATACTAAAATATATTATATCAAATATTATCTGACTATAATAATTATGTTCTACACTTTATATATTACTGAACTTGACATAAAATACAACTAATTTTATGATTTCGTGTTTTTGTAATATATATATTATGTCAAGCCATGATTATATTATTTTTTTGAATTTTTGGTTAGAATTTATATATATTACTTCTATGTCAAAAAAAAGAATTACAACAAATCCAAAAAACAAAAGACAAATCCATATAAATAAATATACATTTATGTTACCATTTATTTTAGGATGATTTTTGTATTACTTTTGTTATTTTTTCGCTAAAGAATCGCCTTTATATAGTTGGATCAATTCAATATGAGGGTTTGTTTTTTGAGAAAGCGGTATTTTGATAATTGCATGATTAGCTATAATATATGGTTTTTTGGGAATTTTTAGAGAAAATTTTATTTGGAATTTTTTTAAACAATTTGCAATATTATGAATATTGATTTCTTCATTTATGAATATTACTATGATTTCTAGTAAGGTAAATGATGACTTCGTGCATTATTGATGATATATTAGTTGGATACCTATACAAATTCTCAAATCGGTATTTGGTGCTAATATATTTGCTATACAGTTGATAATAATATTATGAATATTGGCTATATGTATATGGATACGATATACTATGAACATTAGTATACCAAATGTAAATTTTGTTTATAAAAATTCTGAAATAAAAAATCCTATCAATATTGATAATAATAAAAATTTAACTAAAAGTTTTGTAAATCCTGTGGTGAGCAAAAGTTCTTTTTTTTGATGAATATTTGATAAAAAAAT
>JAYWGF010000073.1:0-2457 GCA_043778395.1 bacterium
TTGAGGGTATCTTGCATGAGCAATTGACATGGCGTCGATGTTATTGCCAAGATGAAATTTGGTGACATCAACGAGGTATAGGCTCTATCCAGACGAGCGTTATGAATCCAAATGAGATGATCTGATATGATATCGTCCAATTGTAATACTTGTTGATGGGCTGACGGCGTCTGCTTCTGAAGTGCTTGCATGAGCATTACAATATCACAAAAATGCATTGTTGGTTTGAACAAAAACATTTGGCAAATGATCAATACAAACAGTGTATGACTTTTGAGATAATTCTAGTTTAAAATACACAATTTGAAAACGAGACCTCCCGGATTGAAAAAATGTTGATAAAAAATGATTGATACCTACAGGCATTATTGAATTCGATGATGTGCTTTATCGCGAAAAATGAATTGATAATCAATTAGAAAAAGCGAAAGAAATTTTACGTACAACTATTTTGAAATAAGATGATATGGGCACTTGCACCAATGGATGGGATAACTAATTGCGCAACAAGAACATATGTTTCGGAATTATTTAATAAATTTCATTTAAAAAAAGATAAACAGCTATGGTTATTTACAGAATTTATGTCTGCAGAATGATATCAACATAATCCAAAACGCTTAATTCACCACCTCATCACATCCACTACACAAAAAAATATTATTGCACAAATATACTGAGCAGATGAAGATGCTCTCTTAAAAACAGCTTTAGACATAGATAGACATTTTGAATTCTTTGACTGAATAGAATTAAATATTTGATGCCCAAGTCCAAAAGTAATGGCTTGCTGAGCTGGAGCAGGCATGTTACGCAACAAAAACAAAACACTCGAAATAATCAAAAATTTGTCTAACTCTGTCTTAAAGCCTTTTAGTATTAAAACTCGTTGCGGTTTGACATATGAAGATATGCAATCTCAAAAAGAGTTTATTATTGAATGTGGTAGATATTGCAAAACAATTACAATTCATGGGAGAACCTACTGACAATCGCATTCATGAAGCGTAAATCGAGAATTCATATACGATATCAAAAAGAATCTACCAGATGTGAAAGTTATATGAAATTGATGAATAATCTGATATGAAGATGGAGAAGGTAAATTACGAAATCTTGATGGGGTAATGTTTTGACAATCAGCAATGATGAATCCGCGGATAATGACATGATATTTACCAACTATCATAGAGCGTAAAGAATGATTATTGCGTCATCTAAATCTTACTATAGCACATGATATATATGAAACATATTGATTGCCGCATGTTGATCAACAAAACATAGAAGATATCATACTTCAATGATTCGATCCCAAAGATTATCATAGCGTTGTGGAGTTTCGTAAACATTTATTTTGGTGAGTCTCATGACTTATATGAAATAAAGAATTTAAGCAAAAAGCGGCAAGCATAAGACAATATGATGATATTAAAAATCTAATAGAAGAATATTTTGATGTTTTAACTAAAAAGAATGAGAGCCTAGTTTTATCATAATAATATGTATACTAAGAAATGAAATCACCTCGGATAATTAATGTATGAGATTTATTAACTAAAGTCTGAAGAGATGATAGTTTAATACTTGAAGAATTACAAAACCCTGACATAGTCTGACTTACTTCGACATGAATTACCGCACATCTTCATCTCGTTAGTATTAACGAAACAGATATTCTTGTAACTATTTGATTGATAAAGTGTTTTGTAAAAGAAAACTGTGATTATAGCGATAAGGAATATGAAAGAGAATGTATTGTAGAAGACGAAAAAATACTATTTAGTACTAAGCCCTCTTGAGACTACCTAAAAATATCACCTATGATGACGATCGATATGAAAGAACCTATCTATCAATTGATTAAGCTTCAAGAGCCAGTTCAAAAGGTTCATCCTGATTATACATTTATTGATTAAATACAGATTTTTATTAGTGTCTAAGTATGTCTAAACTCGTCTATACCCTTCAAGGTCAGTCATGACATGCGAGAGCATGAAAATTTAGTTTGAATTGAGTAGAAGTAAAAACACCTGCTTTTATGCCAGTATGAACCAAGGCTACCATCAAATGAATGCCATTGGAGATGATGAATAGTGACTGGTTATGAACTGATCCCATAAATTTAATCTTGGCAAATACGTTTCATCTATATCTTAGTCCTGGTCATCAGCGTATCAAAAATTTATGATGATTGCATACATTTGAAAATTGGGATAGACTGATATTGACAGATTCATGATGATTTCAGGTATTTTCACTCTGATTGTCAAAATCATGAAAATCATTAGTTCGTATTGTAGATTCATGAGTCGAGTTTCGTTCACCAAAAGATGGGTCTAAACATTTTTTTACACCTACATGAGTTGTCGATATTCAACGCAATTTTTGATCTGATATCATGATGGTATTGGATGTTTGTTCACCAACAAGAAATATATCCAAAGATACTGTTGC
>JAYWGF010000074.1:0-2456 GCA_043778395.1 bacterium
TTGAGGGTATCTTGCATGAGCAATTGACATGGCGTCGATGTTATTGCCAAGATGAAATTTGGTGACATCAACGAGGTATAGGCTCTATCCAGACGAGCGCTATGAATCAAAATGAGATGATTTGATATGATATCGTCCTATAATAGTACTTGTTGATGGGCTGACAGCATCTGCATCTGAAGTGCTTGCATGAGCATTGCAATATCACAAGAATGCGATATTGGTTTGAACAAAGACATTTGGTAAATGATCAATACAGACAATATATGACTTCTGAGATAGCTCTAGTCTAAAGTACACAATTTGAAAGCGAGATCTCCCAGATTGAAAAAATATTGATGGAAAATGATTAATACCTACAAGTATCGTTGAATTCGATGATGTACTTTATCGTGAAAAATGAATCGATAATCAATTAGAAAAAGCGAAAGAAATTTTACGTACAACTATCTTGAAATAATGATATGGGCACTTGCACCGATGGATGGAATAACTAATTGTGCAACAAGAACATATATTTCAGAATTATTTAATAAATTTCACACAAAGAAAGATAAAAAGCTATGGTTGTTTACGGAATTTATGTCTGCAGAATGATATCAACATAATCCTAAGCGCTTGATTCACCACCTCATCACATCCACTACACAAAAAAATATTATTGCACAGATATATTGAGCAGATGAAGATGCTCTTTTAAAAACAGCTTTAGACATAGATAGACATTTTTGATTTTTTGATTGAATAGAATTAAATATTTGATGTCCAAGTCCGAAAGTTATGGCTTGTTGAGCTGGGGCGGGCATGTTACGCAACAAAAATAAAACACTTCAGATCATCAAAAACTTATCTAACTCTGTCTCGAAACCTTTTAGTATTAAAACTCGTTGCGGTTTGACATACGAAGATATGCAAGCTCAAAAAGAATTTATTATTGCATGCGGTAAATACTGCAAAACAATTACAATTCATGGGAGAACGTACTGACAATCACACTCGTGAAATGTAAATCGAGAATTTATATACGACATCAAAAAAAATCTACCAGATGTGAAGGTCATATGAAATGGATGAATAAGCTGATATGAAGATGGAGAAGGTAAATTACGAAATCTTGATGGGGTAATGTTTTGACAATCAGCAATGATGAATCCGCGGATAATGACGTGATATTTACCAACTATCACAGAGCGTAAAGAATGATTATTGCGTCATCTAGATCTCAGTGTAGCGCATGAGATATATGAGACATATTGATTGCCGCATGTTGACCAACAAAACATAGAAGATACCATACTTCAATGATTTGATCCTAAAGATTATCATAGCGTCGTAGAGTTTCGCAAGCATTTATTTTGGTGAGTCTCATGACTTATATGAAATAAAGAATTTAAGCAAAAAGCGGCAAGTATAAGACAATATGATGATATTAAAAATTTAATAGAAGAATATTTTGATGTTTTAACTAAAAGAAATGAGAATCTAGTTTTATCATAAATAATAAATATACTAAGAAATGAAATCACCTCGGATAATTAATGTATGAGATATATTAACTAAGGTCTGAAGAGATGATAATTTGATACTTGAAGAATTACAAAACCTTGACATACCCTGACTTACTTCGACATGAATTACCGTGCATCTTCATCTCGTTAGTATCAACGAGACAGATATTCTTGTAACAATTTGACTAATAGAATGTCTCATAAAAGAAAACTGTGATTACAGCGATAAAGAATATGAAAGAGAATGTATCGTAGAGGACGAAAAAATACTATTTAGTACTAAACCTTCTGAGGACTACCTAAAAATATCGCCTATGATGACGATTGATATGAAAGAACCTATCTATCAATTGATTAAGCTTCAAGAACCAGTTCAAAAAGTTCACCCTAATTATATATTTAATGATTAAATACGGATTTTTACTAGTGTCTAAGTATGTCTAAACTCGTCTATACCCTTCAAGGTCAGTCATGACACGCTAGGGCATGAAATTTCACTCTGAATTGAATAGAAATAAAAACACCTGCATTTATGCCAGTATGAACCAAGGCTACTATCAAATGAATGCCATTGGAAATGATGAATGGTGACTGGTTATGAACCGATCCTATAAATTTAATCTTAGCAAATACATTTCATCTATATCTTAGTCCTGGTGATCAGCGTATCAAAAATCAATGATGATTACATAAATTTGAAAATTGGGATAGACTGATATTGACAGATTCATGATGATTTCAGGTATTTTCGCTCTGATTATCAAAATCATGAAAATCATTAGTCCGTATTGTAGATTCATGAGTCGAGTTTCGCTCACCAAAAGATGGATCTAAACATTTTTTTACACCCACATGAGTTGTCGATATTCAACGCAATTTTTGATCTGATATCATGATGGTATTGGATGTTTGTTCACCAACAAGAAATATATCCAAAGATACTGTTGC
>JAYWGF010000075.1:0-2442 GCA_043778395.1 bacterium
ATAAACTAATAAAAGAATACATAGAACAACAATGACAAAATGAAATTAAATTAGATTAAAAAAGCCCCCAGCTTTAGCTGGATTGGGATGTTTACTTCAAAAATAAAATTTGGCAATAAAATTAGTCTATTTGTTTTAGCAATATCTATAAGATATTTATATATTATATGGTAACCTATGTGTTAAATTTTGTATATATTCAAAATAACATAAGATCAAATACATGTTATATTTAGATTTGTATATTTTAAGTTTTTTATCAAATAAGTAAGATATATGGACAATATACAAGTCAAACAATCGCCAAATCAAGCAAACTTGTTGAAACTTCAAAAACAATCTATGTGATTTTATCAATATTGAATTGAATTGATTGATAATAAAATATATACTATGAGTCATAGTGATATTTGGCTAAAATATGACCAAATTTATCAATTTGTGTACGGATTTGCCAAAGTAAATCATAACAAAAAATATAATTGGATAAATAAAGATTGAAAATTTATTAGCTATGATTGGTTTGATTATTGTGGGGATTTCACACAGGACTGATATGCTACTATATATATATCCGCAAAATGATGGAACTGGATCAACAAAAGAGGCTTTTTGTTGAGTAAAAAATGGTATACGGAGATTGGTATTTTTGTAAATTGATTTGCAAGATGCAAAACCATAAAACGAAATTGGATAGATAAAAATGGTAAACTTTTTTCTACAAAATGATATGACTATATTAGTAATTTTAATAAATGATATGCTTTTTTTGTGGATATAAATAATCAACTTAATATTATAGATCTAAATTCAAAAATTTTGTGACTAGAATTAAAAGATATATGTTATAGTACAAATATGAAATTTAGCGAATGACTTGCAAAAGTAGAAGTTATCAATAAATGATATAATCGAATTGATACGAAGTGAGATTTTTTATTGGATAAATTTTTTTATTATGTTTCAGATTTTCAAGAATGATTTGCTAGTGTCAGAGTCATCAATAAGTGATCCAATCGGATTGACAAAAAATGAAGATATATTAGTGATTTGCGATTTGATCTAAGTTTACCATTTGTACATTGATTTGCAAAATGCTTCAAAAAAAACTTCTGACGAAATTGGATAAATAAAAATGGTAAAATATTTTCCAAAATATGGTATGAAAGAATTACAAATTTTAGTGATGAAATTGCTTGCGTATATTTATCAGACAAGTGATATAACTGGATTGATATCCAAGGGTCATATATCAGTGATAAACGATATGACGATGCCAGTAATTTTAGTAATGGATACGCTTGTATATTTGATCAAAATAATGGCCGAAGTTGGATTGATAAAAATGCAAATTTACTTGAAAGTGAATATTACGATTTTGTAAATAATCGATCTAAATCAATCACTTGTGCCAAAAAAAATAGCCTTTGATGGAAAATCGTAAAACTTTAATACTTTTGTCAAAATCATAATATGCTAAGTATATATATAGACGAAAATATTCTGACCCTAAAAAAACAAGCTAAAAAACTTGAAAGTATATTAGCAGAAAAACAAATTGAGCTTTCACAACTAGAACATAATTTACAACTATTTTCTATGGAATATAACTATCGCACTTCAAACTTACATATTCAAAAACTTAATATTGATTTTGAAATTAGTAAATTAATTCAAAAAAAACTTTATAAAAATCCTGATGCTGTAGACGAAATTTTGCTAAATTCAAAATATTCTCACACATATATTACTGATGAAAAACTTCAAGAAACCAAAAATCAATATAAGCATTCTCATGAAGATTTTTTACAATTGACAGATAATATAAATATTTTGGACGAAGATGAGCAAAGACAAATAAAAAAAATACGAAAAAAGTTATTGATGAAATATCATCCTGACAAACATCATAATAATAAAGAACTTTACTCCAAAGCCACAGTCATTACTCAAAAAATAAATCAGTTTTATTTTGATAAAAATCTACCCAAACTCAAAGAATTATTAAATAAAAATTTGCGAAATAATACTATTATCATTCCTAACAGTATTGATGAGTTGCAGTTTATTATTGATAATTTTAGCAAATCCATATTATTGATTGAGCAATCTATAACCAATATTACCAATAATGATTTATATTATTTATATTCAAAATATTCTGACTTCATAAATAAATGATTGATGGAAGAATTTTATATACAAATACTAATATGAATACAAAATGATATAAATGAAGCAAAAAAATTACTTACCGAGTTATCTGCAGTTAGATAAGTTTTGATATATTATTTATTTTGTTTAATTATATATATTGATTTTGAAGTCAGAATATATATGCTTTATATTAGACTTCTTGCGAAATACATCAATGTTCAAATATTTTTCAAAATATCGGTTTATACCGATATTTTTAGTATATTTTAGTTAATAAATCAATTA
>JAYWGF010000076.1:0-6760 GCA_043778395.1 bacterium
ACTCCTTTGGTGGAAATAGTGACTTGACCGGATTTTCATACTCATGAAGAAGTAGTAGAATTCCTCAAAGAATTGCAAAGACTTATCAAATGGAATGATATATGATCGGCTGATTTGGATAAAGGTCAGATGAGAGTAGATGTAAATATATCAGTTTCACCAGATGATACACTAGGTACTAGAGTAGAGGTCAAAAATATCAACACATTTGCTTCTATCCGTAATGCTATAAATTTTGAAGTCGCTAGACAGACTGAATTGATAAATAATGGTGGCAGAGTGACACAAGAAACTGTTCGTCGACATGATCCTAGTGGTCAGACTATAAGTATGAGATCCAAAGAAGATGCTCATGATTATCGCTATTTTCCAGAGCCAGATATCAGACCTATACATATAGTAGATAATATATATAATGAGGATAATCTGACTAACGATCAATTAATAAATACATATGTATTGAATGAAAGACAGGCTAAAGAATTAGTAAATAGTATAGATCCAATAATTCATGATACTATATATAAACAACAAATATATGGTAAAAATCAAGTATATTTTTTTGGAGATAAACATATTACGGATTACGATGATCTTCAATACAAAGATATGCTAAATTTTGCAAATAACTTTTTGGAAAAAAATAAATGAAAAAAAAATATAATTCTCGTAGAATGATGTAAATGAATTGCAGCAGAAAAAATATTATCAAATAACTCTGCTTCAGCAACACAGACATATGTAAAATTTGCTGTAGATAATAAATTGGAACGATCGTCAGCAGAACCGAAATTTTCAGAAGAATTAGAATATATAATAAATAACTGAATACCAAACAAGGACTACGCTTATTATTATATAGCAAGGACTATAGCTCAACGATATAGATGATGACAAATAAAAAGCATAGAAGAATATTTAGATACTTTTATGAATAAAGACATTAGATTTGAATCTATATTGTGAAAAAAATACTCTTTAGAATTATTTAGGGAATTACATAATGATATATTTAAAGAAAAATTAGATCTAAATAATGAAACTTGGTTTAAGCATCAAGCTTCACCTAATAACTGATGAACGATAAATAAAGCATCAAATATGTCATGATATTTTCGTGATCTATATATATCCAAAAAAGTTTTGGAATATTTGGACCAATGATATAATGTACTTATGGCATTTGGTAGATTTCATCATGTAGTACAGAAACCTATATATGATAAATATTTTGAACAGCAAATAGTAAAGTCAGATAATCTATCTAATATATATATACCAGCAGACATAATATCTCAAATGCTAGACTGGTGATTTAATAAAGAATATATAAACTGACTAATCCAGAACCAGGACGTATATATATATTTTGCATCACTAGTAGATAAGTGAACAGATCCAAAAATAGCCGCCAAGCGAATAGTCTGATCTCTGATGAGCTATTGCGTCAATAGTGATATATCTACTAGCCAAATATCACTTGAGTGATTTGAAAATTTTGTGCAAGATGTAACTAAATATAATCTCAAAGATACAAATGCAAAACTAGTGCTAGAAACTATGATTACTGAAAATATATCAAGTCAAGATGCTATAGCTAAGCATGGTTTTGATAAAGTAGAAGAACTTGACTATGTATCATTAGCTTGCCAAGTCATCGCTGCAAATCCACAAATAGCAGATGAATATCGTGGTGGTAAGTTGCCGGTAATGGCATTTTTGGTATGACAGATGATGAGGCTTAGCTGAGGCAAAAGCGATGCACAGATTGCTAAACAGACTTTGGAAACAGAATTGACCAAATAGATATATATATCAGAAAAATATTCTGACTTATAGTCAATAGTAAAAATAACTTGAATAAATAATTTAATTTTTTATTGAAGTAATGATAATAAAATTTTTATAGACTCTTCTAAATCTTCATTAGTATAATCTATGCGTCATATTTCTATGGGATGATGTATCTTGTTTCTAATGTATATTGGAAGCAATTCTTCTCAGCTATCTCATAGATTTTTTTGACACCTTCATTTTCAGCATCAAATTTTATATATAAAATTTTTAGTTGTTATAATTCATAGTTTGTTTTTGATTCGTTCTTCTAATTTATTTTGATTAGATTTTTTTGAGTATATTTCCAAAGCTGAATATAGCTCAATATGAAGAGTTTCATCAAATATTCAGTAAGCTAAATAATTTATAAGATTTATACTTGGGTTTTTTATAGCATTAGGATAGTATCATATTTTTTGTCATATTTCTCATCAATTATTTTTATCTAGTTTTATACATATACATGGACTCTCTCACTCTCTTATTCATTGTAATATATATGGTGAGTGTGTAGCGATAATTATTTGAACATCTAGTCAATCAAATATATCCAAAATGAATTGAGTATATTTTTGTTGTCGTTGAGGATGGAGGCTAGTTTCTGGCTCATCTATCAAAATAATAGCTCAATGAAGATTATTTAAATTTCTAAGCATATCGCCAACTCTAAAAAGTATCTGCTTTTCTCATGTACTAAAGTTTTCTATGTTTATCTCGATTCATTTTTCATCTTCAAATATTATACTAAATTTTCAATTAATGGGTTCTATTTTTTTAAATTTTTTAGATCATCAATACATTTTTTCAAATGCATCTTTAAATCTATCAAATTTTTTTACTATATTACACTCTGATGCAATTTTTGTTGGATTGTTATCCATTCGCAACGACCTTGAATCACTATCTTGGCTTTTTATATCAACAAGTAATTGTGGTATTATTTGTGATAAATTTTCAGATTTATGTCATGGTATTTTTTGATTATCAATAGTTGTGGCTGTTGTAGAAATCAAATCCGATCATTTAAAATTAACTTCGTTAAGACTATTATATATAACTGAAATATTTTCATCTAAATTATTGTTTCATCAATGACCTTTGCTAATTTTATTAGATTCAAATAATTTATAGCTTTGACTATTTAATAAAGAATTAAAATTTAAACTAAAGCTGTTTATTTCGTATCAATGAATATTTTTGAATCAATAATATATAGATTCTAATATATGTGTTTTGCCGGCTCAATTATTACCAACTATAAAAAATATTTTTGGTATATTAATTTCTCACTCTTGAAAAAATGTTAAAGTACTGTTTGCGGGAAATACTTGATGTTCTATAAATTTTATTTGTTGTATTTTCATGTATGTATTTTTTATTACTTATAAAGTCAAATTATTTCTCTAATCTACCTACCGGCAGAAAGGTATATATGTCATCTATCTCAAAAACTCCAAATATCATAATACCTGAGCCTTCATTTTATTTTTGGCAAATATTTTTTGAGAATTATCTAGCAAGTCTCATAGACCAAATAATATGTTAGCAAAGTTAAAATCAGATATATATAATATTACTTTATCCAAAAATTCATTTCGCTCTAGTCAGCTATAAGTTTTGGATAGTTCGCGATTTGGTGCAAATAACTGACTTGCAAATCGTCGTATATCATATATATCTCTGGTTGCTATTTGTGATCTATTTATCAGTGCTCGCATTTTGCTGGTATATATATCACTATCAGTCATGATATATATATTCTCTCAGAGAAAATTTTGAATTTTATATTGTGCAGGTGATTTTCTTTTGGAGATTTCTATTTTGATTTTGGGATGATTTGGTTGTCGTGATAATTCCCAAAAAATAGTATAAAATTTATTTTTTTGATCCAATATGGCTCAGTATTTTGATAGTATGATAGATATCTTATCAATTGCTAAATCCAAATCAGAATCTTCAGATAGCAAATCGAAATCAAGATCTATCGACATCCTAGGTAAAGCATAAAATAGCATAGCACAAGTTCATCATTTAAATCACAATATTCATGATAAATAACCATCTTGGTATATATCTATAAGTATTTTGCTAAGAATAGTTTTATGTTTTTGTGTTTCCATCTGGCAAATTATCAAAATAAAACTTAGGATATATATATTTCATATCACTAATTGCACGATTTTTGTCAGCTATATTGTAGTAATTTTGACGGAATATTCCATTATTATCGAACAATATATCATCTTTTAGTTTGCGATAATGTATGGTATGAGTTCAGATTTGTATAGTTCTGGATAGATAACTTGCTACATATATATCTTGATATGACTGATATATTACTCATTCTACACTCAGAACAGTCTCAAAGCTAATGTATGCTGGTGTATATATTTTGCAGGCTAGCTCGTATATATCATATTCTTTTTTGGTATATATGCCTTTACGGATGCGATATATATATCATTTTTTGGTATAGTAAGAAACCTTAGATTTAAGATTATCATAATTATTTTCTGATAATATTTTTGCCAAATCTTTGAGATCAAAAACGGTTTGATTTGTTTGATATATTGCTAACATGAACCGTAAGTAATAAATATTCTTACTTGTAGTTTATATAAAAGAATAAAAATTGCAAATGATTTTTCTAATTGAAATAAGCCATAAAATACCTATGATATATATATGATACTAGGCATAGATCCAGGATTTCGCAAACTTTGATACGCTATTATAGACTATGACCTAAACATCATAGACGGAGGCATTTTACTATCTGATAAAAATCATATAAAGTCAGACAATACCACTAATATACATACATCAAAAAATCCATCTTCTCAAATATATGCATCGCAAAATCCAAATCGACAGAGAGTTCATGATGTATATATATATTTTGTGAAATTACTCCAGGAATATGACATCAAAAAAATGGTTATGGAGAAGCTTTTTTTTATGGAAACTAATAAAAATAATGCCGAGCGAGTGTATGCAGTCAGATGAATACTGATAAATTTATGTATGAGCAAGTGAATACAAGTCATAGAATTGACGCCCATACAAGTCAAAAAATATATCACCGGCAATGCCAAAGCTAATAAATTATTGGTACAAGATATCATACAAAGAATATATAATCTGACCGAATTACCAAAATACAACGATACTGCTGATGCCTTATGACTTGCGTATATAGGTACAAAAACATAAAAAACTCAGTAAGTTCTTTTACTGAGAATAATTTACTAATCACTGACAAAAATCCATTTATTTCCAGATTTAGCGGGTGGAAATTGATTTCCTTTTGATAAATGTATAACTTTTCATTTATACTCTCATCAATTGGGTAAGCACTCTTTATATTTGCCACTTTTAGGACAAGTTTGTCCTGGACCGTATAAAGTCATTTTTTATATATTTATAAATAAAAGCCTATAGGCAAAACATATATACCAAATAGAAAAACTAAATCAATATAATTTTGCAAAAATCTTGGAGATAAGATATAAGTTAAATAATTTTAATAGCATATGTCAAAAAGATATTCCAACTTATTAAGATTGAAAATCAATATGAAGTATATATAATTTGATTTTAAGAAATTTTATAAATACATAAAAATAATAATGAATAAAATAAAATTTATAGTATATGCGGCGGTTTTACTAGATGTATTATCTATATGAATTTTTATACCAATAAGTGAAGTACTTGTAAATCGATATCAAGTAAGTCCATTTTGGATAACTTTGTGATTGAGTATATATAGTTTATCTAGTTTTATTTCTACACCTGTACTTGGTCAATTATCCGACAAATATGGTCGCAAAAATCTATTATTACTTTGCGTATTTGGTACTGCTGTGTCATATTTGGTATTGTTGTTTACTCACAATTATTGGATATTTATTATAAGTAGAATTATCAACTGAATCACGGGTGGTAATTTTGCTATATTGCAATCTATAATATCAGATATATCAAAAGATGAGAATGATCGCAAAAAAAATCTTGGCCTAATGTGAGGTATATTTGGTTTGGGATTTATAATATGACCGATACTTGGATCTTTGTGATTGACTTTTGGATGAGCTAATGGAGTATTTTGGCTATGAGGTATATTTGGCATATTGGACTTGATAGGTATATATTTTTTACTTCCAGAAACTCATACAAATAGACTATCACTACAAAACAATAAAATTGAATATTTATGATTTAAGACGCTTTACAAGTACCTTTTAGACAAAAATATATCTATATATTTGCGGTCTATGATGCTGTTAGGTATATGATTTTTTGCACACTTTGGCGCGATGGCATTGCAAGTCAAACAAACTTATGGCGTATGATGAGAAACTTTTGGGTATGTTATGGCTATATTTGGAGTAATAAGTGTAATAAATCTAGCCGTTTTGATACCTAAATTTCGAGTACCAAAATTTACAAGCAAAAATATAATATACATAGCTCATATATGATCCTTCCTCATGATAATATGAATGCGATTTATGACAGCCAACAAAAATATATATATATTTGGGATTTATGGTTATTATATATATTTGATGTTTGTCGGACTTGTATCTATATTCAATATATATCAACCAATTTACCAATCAGAAATAATATCTCACTCTGATAAAAATAAAATTTGAGAAATTAGCTGAGTAACTACATCTGTACAAAATATAGGTATGATATTATGACCATTACTATGATGAATTTTGTTAGATGCTAATATCAATGTTTACATATGATGACTTGTGTTTGTGATAGCAAGTGCGTTACTAGTAGGAGTTTATAGAAAATCATTTTAACGCAAAGTAAACATCCCAATCCAGCTAAAGCTGGGGGCTTTTTTAATCTAATTTAATTTCATTTTGTCATTGTTGTTCTATGTATTCTTTTATTAGTTTAT
>JAYWGF010000077.1:0-6756 GCA_043778395.1 bacterium
AATACCATTATTATATATATCCCATTACTTTGCAACTTCGTTGCACCGTGTCCAGCTAAAGCTGGGGGTTTTAAACCCACTACGTGGAAATAAATATAATCATTATTTATTATTTGTCAAATGATTTTATCAAAAAAATAATATATATGTATGTAGATCTATAAGATATATATCTCAGGTATAGTCAGTCAGAATATATATGATGTATATGCTTATTTATTAAGTTATATTTTTAGCTACCAAATTCCGCAATAAGCTAGCAGTCTGACTACTACTGGCAGAAGCTGGGCGATTATCATGATTACCTACTCGCACACACACTACCCTATTTATATTATGATTTGCTCAGCATGTCCATCCATCTACAAAATTACGACTCGTACCGCTCTTACTAGCCCATCAAGACAAACTCAATCGATTATTTATACCAAAAGATATATACCTATTAGTATTGTCTGACAATATATTATAAATTTGAGTTACAGAATCTATCTTATAATTTTGATGATAGCTTTTGGTTATCATTGATATATATTTTTTATTTTGATTTACAAAAACTCTCCATAAATTAGTAAACTCTATAGGACTAAAAGCATAAGTTCACAATGCCATGGATAATCACAAATCATTTTTGATTTGATCTTGATGGTCAGAATATATATTATTTATACTCTGACCTATAGGATGATATATATTTCTCAAATCTAAAACTCTATTTTGAAAATTTACTAATCATATATCATGCAGGATTTTTACAGCAGGTATATTTAGACTATTTCATAAAGCTTGTGCAATAGTTACCTCTCAATGATATTTTAAATCAAAATTTTTGGGTTGATATTCATTATTATTTTCCAAAAAATATGAAACTGGCTCATCTATAATTTTACTATCTGCATCAATATTTAGCTGATCAAATCATAGCATATACAAAAATGGCTTTATCGCAGAACCGGTTTGTCTTTTTGATAGACATATATTTATATCTGATCATGGCGTATTATCATTTTGATTACGACAAATATTCATACTTATCAAGTTTCAATCTGAATCCAAAACTATTACACAACAATCGGATACGCCATTATTACTAAGATGCGGTTTTAGTATATTTATAGAATTTTGGATATTATCATATATATATTGATCCCAAAAAATAGCCTTGCCATCCCCCATATAGGATATATTTTGAGATTTTAGATATGTTGTGACACTAGGATTTATATCATTAATATATTTTGATAAATTTGAATATGATTTTGGCGAATTTGAGTATATATCTTGACATCAACTTCATCAAAAATTTTCACACAAAAATTTGCTTCTATTTTTTATCTTATCAAAATATATATTATTATATGGACTGATTCATAACTGATAAGTCGCGATAATAAAATATTGTTCAGAGTCACTAAGATAGTCACAATCTTTTGCAAAATATATACTACATGCAGATCTTAAACCAATTATATTATTGGTCATAGGGATATTATTTATATATTCATATAATATTTTTGATTTGCTATATTTCAAATTCATACCAAAAGCAACAAAAGTTTCCTTTATTTTGACTAATAAGCTTCTATTGGTATAATTTTTATTCAATATTTTGACAAGTTGTTGGTCAATGGTAGATCATCATTGGATTTTATCAATATATGTATTATTGTAGATACTCTTGAAAATCCTAAAAATATCAAAACCTAGTATATTCCAATAAAATCTTTTATCTTCAATATTGATAATCTTATCTGCTAGTGCAGATGGTAGTTTATCTTGCGATCTATATATCTTATTTTTGGGAGTATGAATTTTATTATGATTTAGGTCAGGCAATATTTTTAATATATCAAAATATATAAATGATAATATTACCAATAATCATAAAAATAATCAAATTATAATTGAAGACTTTTTGGTAAAAAAATGATATTTATTATTATTCATTTATTTTTTGATAAAATTATATTTTAATAATAAATCCCTAAAGGTATTGTAATTTACTAATCAAATAATTATACAATATCCCAAAAATATAATTGCTAATTGCCAAAATATATATCATCTAGAACTAGTATCAAATTGATAAAAATAATGCACTATACTACAATATGAAAAAGCCACAATAATATTAGTCATCGTAAATCACCAGTCCCAACTGTGCTCTATTCAGAGTTTTTTTAGTCAACGATATCAAATCAGAAACAATATAAATCGCGTAATTCATAAGCTCAATCAAATACCATTGATACCCATACCAAATATTTTTGTAAATATATAAGAAGTGATAACCATAACCATCAAACCTCAAATCATACTAAATATTCTATCTTGAGTATTTCATTTTCAAGCTAATATACTGTATATTATAGTCAATAATGCACCAAACGGCAAAAACAACGAAACATATTTCAGCATCTCTCAGCTAGTGATATACGTTTCTCAAAATAGCATAATGCACATATACACGCCAAATGTATACACAAAAATTCCCAATAGTCAAGAAATTAGAGATATGTATTTTAGTAAAATACCTGTAAGCAAGTTAGTCTTATGGTGATCTTGCTTTGCATCCAATTCGCTAATCATAGGATATACTATACCGCAAACTACACCAATAATAGTCAATAACCCATTTAGGATTATTATTCAATTTGCATAAAATCAAGCTCATTGGATAGAAACAAATTTTAGCGCAAACTGTATATCCAATTGACCTAGTATTACAGACAAATTTACAGCCAATAATACGCCAAATGAATATTTTTGTATTTTTCGATATTCAATTTGTGACAAATCAAACTTACCTCCAAAAAATGTATTTTTATGTTTTTTGTAAATTACAATCACGGCAAATATAATTCATACTATAGATCATATGATAGGATATATACTATAGCTAAATAATTTATCCGAAAATTGAGAAATATATATATAACTTATCAATAATATATTGACCACATAGCGAAGAAATTCTAGTAATTTATTGTAAATAACATCATGAACTACCAAAAATAATCCATCCAACCGTCAAAAAAGATTTGAAATCACCAAATATACTGCAAAAATTCTGATAATATATCACACATCCATATGCCAATATATATTAGCAATATTATCTGACCAAATCCATAATATACTAGATATACATATAGCCAATACAGTCTGTATAATCAGCGATAACCATACTAGCGTAGTGATTTTATCTTTATTATTTTGATGAAGAAACTTGGGTATATAATAATTTAGCGATTCGCGAAGTCACAAATCTATATAAGCACCAAACAAAGTCATAATTCATAATATAGTAGTAATAATACCAATCTGCTCCGGACTCAAGTCATTACTAGTTATAAGTCTAATAATATATTGCATAGGCGCATTGATAATTGCAAACATATACAACCAAAATGAATTTTTGACAAGTCTAGATTGTATACTCGGTTCTTGAGCCATAAAATATTTTTTTATAGTAAATTTTTTTTATATTAGTGATATATTCTGACTTGATGACTGCCTATCATTTTTTGCTGATAATAGTCTTATTATTTCTTCAAATATATATTTTCAGTCTGTTTTTTCTGTATATACATGAGGATGAAATGAAAATCATATATGAGGATATATTTTATATTTTATAATATCATGGCCATATTTGGAAAATCACAATATATCAAATAATCATGGTTTTATAACTTGAATTATTCTTTTATGCAACCTGTGACATTTTATATTTTGATATATATTATTTTTATTTCTATAATATATATCACTATATATTCCATCAAGTTCTAATTCCATTTTTATCAAATTTATATATTGATTATCAATATCGTGAGCTAATCATAATATCTGATATCACAAACAAATTCAAATTATTTTTGCGCTTTTATATTTTCTTATAAATTTCTTTAAATCATCAAATATAGGATTTGTTGCTAAATATGATCATCATGATAATATTATTAAGTCATTTATGTCAAAATCACTATCTTGCAATTCAAATACACTTTTGATTTCATAATTATATGTACTTATTAATTTTTTTATTCATTGTATTGATAATTTTGTAGTTCAATTATCTACCACTAAGATATTTTTTATTGTTGTGAATATAAATTTTGTTTATGATATAAAAAGTTAAAATATTTATAGAACATATACTAATCAAAGTAATATATATATCAAAACATTAAAATAAAAAACTATTGACAAATATACATATAATGATTATATATACCTTATTAAATAATTTATAAATTATTATATACATAATGAACAAATTTAAGAAATATATATCAGATTGTGAAAGTGTAGAAAATAATATAAGATATATGATTACCGAAAGTTCGTATTTCAAATGAGAAATAAAAACCCAAACTTCAAAAGCGGATCTTGAAAAAAACTTAAAAATCATGGAATGATATAATTGACATACTCTATTTTTGAGTCTTATTTAAATATGAGCTATGTATCCTTGGCTTGATCTTATAAATCATCAAATGCCAAAATGATTTGAAACATCATTTCCTATGATTATTTCGTATTTTGCTTTAGCATTATGATCAATTTGAGCAATTGCATATACTCCAAGATATTTCAAAATCAAAGATACTAAAAATAAAATAAATAAAATATTATCCGCTAAATAGTTATTTATTATTCTCAAGAATATCCTAGGTTATTAACTTAGGATATTTTTTTTTAGATCTTAATTCACTCTATTACTTTAGCCAGTTCTACAACCTTTAGCTCATTTCGTTTATTTCACATGATTTGTAATCAAATTGGAAGATTCTGATTCTGTATATTTATAGTACCGACTGGCACACTTATAGCTGGTAGTCATGCAAGATTTGCAGGTATAGTATATATATCAGCAAGATAATCTGACAAAGGGTCATCTACACTTCATATCAAGCGAGCAGCAGTAGGTGTAGTAGGTCAGATTATCAAATCATATTCCAAAAATATTTCATCAAATTTTTTGCATATCAAATTACGAATCTTAACGGCTTTTTTATAATATTCGTCAGCAAATCCAGCAGATAATACATATCATCATATCATAATTCTTTTCTTGACCTCGTCCCCAAATAGCTCAGATCTCAATGAAGTCAGATAATCTTTATAATTTACAAAATCTTGTGTATCAAAACTCTTCGCGCCAAATTTCACTCCATCAAATCTTGCAAGATTAGTACTGGCTTCTGCTGGCATAATAGTATAATATACCGCCACCACATATTTTAATAATTCAAAATCTACCTCTTCTACTATATATCATAAATTTTTGAGCTTGGATATGTATATATATAATCTATCTGATATTTGTGGATCTAATCCATCAGAATAAAATTGTTTTATTATTGCTATTTTTTTGACTAAAGTGTCTGGATTTAGGAGTTTGTGATAATCTTGACTAGTACTATCTTTTTTGTCATATCATCATATATTTTGCAGTAATAACCATGCATCATCTACGGTCTTAGCAAGTACTCACACTTGATCTAAACTATTTGCCATACTTTGCACACCATAGCGAGATACAAATCCATATGTTGGCTTGAAGCCTACTATACCACACATAGCGGCTGGTTGTCTGACAGATCATCATGTGTCTGTCCCAACGCTTGCCACACACTCATCATCAGCAACCGCAGCCGCAGATCCACTACTTGATCCTCCAGATATTCTTCAATTTGCAACTGGATTTTGTACAATCCCAAAAGCACTATTTTCTCCGCTTCATCACATAGCAAACTCATCCAAATTATTTTTACCTATTACCACTCCCCCATTTGCTATCAAATTTTGCACACAGGTTGCGTCATAGCTAGGCAAAAAATCTACTAACATCTTGCTTCCGCATGTAGTTTTTATATTTTTGGTCATGATTATATCTTTGACACCTATAGCAGCTCCAGCCAAAGGTAGTTTTGATAATTTATCAAAATCATATATATCAGAGATATTTTCTGACTTCACTATTTCTAGCCAAGAATTTAGCTTTGAGTTATTAGCTTTGGCTATATATATGTTGATTTGGTCTTGTATATTTGATTTACCAGATTTGATATCAAAAATATGCTGAGCTAATGAAGTCATAATATATTTTATATATAAAGTCTTGTGATATTATATATATTCTGACTTATTTCAAACAGAAAATTAAAATAATAAATATATATACACTCTTTTTACAAAAATAATTTGAAAATAAATAAGATATATATATAGTCAGAATATATTTTTTATATATATAAATTTACAAGATGAAAAAATTACTTTTGCCAATAGTATTATGACTAAGTATTATACTAGCTGGATGTGGAACCACTGACACACAAACCAAAACCGCCGCTAGTCCAATTGCAAAATTTGCAAATTGCATAAAAGATAGTTGAGCAAAATTTTATGGAACTACTTGGTGCAGCCACTGCAAAGATCAAAAAGCAAAATTTGGTGATTCTGCAGAGTTATTACCTTTTGTAGATTGTGATAAAAATGGAGCTATTTGCGAAAAAGCTTGAGTAAAATGATATCCTACTTGGTCATTTTCAAATTGATCCAAACTAGAGTGAGCTCAAGAATTTGTGACATTAGCTAGCAAAACTTCATGTCAATCTCCATTGTAATTTAGATAATATATCGATACATCAAAAGTAAACATCCCAATCCAGCTAAAGCTGGGGGCTTTTTTAATCTAATTTAATTTCATTTTGTCATTGTTGTTCTATGTATTCTTTTATTAGT
>JAYWGF010000078.1:0-2340 GCA_043778395.1 bacterium
ATATATAAATTATAAAACATGGAAGAAAATAAAAATATAATAAATAATTACCAAACAGTTTATATTTATAGCAAAAGATATTTATTGCTAATATTATGAATAATTTTTTGAACTTGAGTATTTTTTTTATTGAGTAAAAGTTTTGATAAACATATACTATTACCAGATGAGATGCAATATATTACTGGCTTGCAAAATCCTTATATACTACAAAAAGTATGATGAATAATACTCCCTATAAGTCAGCAAAACATAAACTCTATAGATGATAACATCAAACCTAATATTTTTTTGAACAATTATATATATACAAATAAATTATCTGACCGATGATTATTTGAAACCAAATCAAAAACCCTAAATCAAAAACAGTTATCTTGAAAAAATAATATATCTATACAATGAAATATCATAAAATATTTTAATTTAAGTTGCTTATTTAATTCTCAACCTATAAATACAAACACCACTAAACTATGTCAACAAAATTTATCAATTTTTGTAGATAATTTTCCAAGATATAATATAGAAGAAGATATGTGAAATTTTGAGAAAATAATAGCTATAGCAAATCCAAATTACAAAGATCAAATATGTCAGAATATATTGGAATATATATATCAAAAATGAAAAATATTTGCAGTATTTGATAATATAATGATGTCATGTCCTGCACAAAAAAATACATATAACAAAATAGTAGAACTCAAAAAATTCACAAGAGATGAGCAAAAAGATTTCACTAACAAAAAGTATAATATATCTGAAATAAACGACCTTAAGATGATTTCGTGGATGCAAAATATACATCAAGAAATTCAAAAACCAAAAATTGACCTCACTCAAATCAAAAAATTCTTAAATCGGCTTTATAACAAAACATATATATCTAGCCAATCGGGCGAAGTTATACAAATAGTTATTTATAATTTCAATAATTTTATAAATATTAGTCTAAACAACTACCAAAATAAAAATTCACTTAGCACTCAAGATATAGAATACATCAAAAATATAAATATAGATCTCAAAAATATAAATGCCGCACTGAATATTCCTATGGATAATATAGATAATCAGAATATTCTGACTGGTACGAATTCTTGAAATGTTGTTATTACTAATAGCCTTGACCAAAAACTAGATATTGATAAATTGATAGCTAAATACTTAAAATGAATAGTCACTGAGTCAAAATATATATCAACTGATAAATATATATACAAAATATCAATTTGAGAAGCGAAGCGATGATTAGTGATTATTAAAACAGATAATATATGGACAATAAAGACATTATTGATATGAAAACAAGATTGATCTTATCAAAAAATAAACGACTTCTCTGTAAAATTTGATGATTCGGAAGCAAAACGATTTGAAATATTTGGTCAAAAGTCAAATGAATTATACCAAAAATTAAAATAGATATACTATATTTTCTTTTGATAAAAAGTATCAAATCTATATAGTATATATTATGCAAAAAACTATTTTTTGAGTAAATGAAATGCTGCAATTTGCTTATGACATATGATATAATCAAAAATATCATAAAATTTTACTGCATTGAGATTTGGGTGCTGGCAAAACTCATTTTGTAAAATGACGAGTAAAGTGAGTTTTTGACTATAATGCCAAAATAAAAAATACCATCAATAATTATGGAAGTCATAATATCAATAGTCCTACATACACTTATTATCAAATTTATGATAATGTATTGCACTTGGATATGTATAGATTACAAGAATATTCTGACTTTGTGGATAAAGGAATACTAGATCAGATCACTAATCATGATTTTGTATCTGTAGAACGACCAAAATACCAATCCTCATATGCAGATAATTCACGAAAAAATATATATATTACCAAAATAAATGATAATACAAGACAAATAAATATACAAGAATATATACAAATATAATATATATTTGATAATAATATATTATGATCACAAAAATATTACTATAACTTCGGATAATATATATTTGATTTTGTGAAAAGAATATATATATTTTTGTGGTATTAGATAATATATACCATGGAGATCAAAAAAATAAATACAAATCAAAATAAAACAGCACTAAATAAGTCAGACAATAATACTAATATCAAAAAAAATAACGATCAAAAATTCAAAAATTATCGTCCAATAGAATGGAGTGAATTTATCTGACAAGATGAAATAAAGAATATCCTGACTAGCGCGATTTTTTCTAGTCAAAAATCTGGTCATAATATGGGACATATATTATTATCTTGACCTAGTGGATATGGCAAAACTACCATGGCTCAAATAATCGCCAAAAGCTTGGGTGTAAATATCAAAATAAT
>JAYWGF010000079.1:0-6534 GCA_043778395.1 bacterium
TAGAAAATAAAGTCAGAATATATATGATATATATATGAAAATACTGGTAGGTTTATCATGAGGTGTAGATAGTGCAGTGGCTGCATATTTGCTACAGCAAGCTGGACATGAAGTCGTGGCTGGTTTTATGATAAACTATACAGATGACTCAAATCCAAACTGTCCCACCAAGGCAGATTGGCAGTCTGCAAAAGAAGTTTGCAAATATTTAAATTTACCATTTGAGACATTTGACTATCGTCAAGAATATGAAAAGTTGATTTTGGATTATATATATGATGGATATTTGTCATGAATTACGCCAAATCCAGATGTATATTGCAATAATCTTGTCAAATTTGGATTATTTCAAAAAGAAGCACTTGAGATGTGATTTGATGCTATAGCTACTGGACATTATGCTAGAATAGTAAAGTCAGATTATATTTCTGATATATATACTTGAGATAAAAATAATAATCTGACTTATGAGCTTTTGAGATGAGTAGATTACCACAAAGACCAAAGTTATTTTTTGTCATGACTTACCCAGGACCAATTATCCAAAGCTTTATTTCCACTTTGAGAATACACCAAACCGCAAATTCGTCAATTGGCACAAGATATATGATTACCAAATGCAAATCGTCCCGATAGTCAGTGACTTTGTTTTGTAGGTAAAGTAAATATGAAGGATTTTTTGATAGCTAAAATTGGTAAAAAACCTGGATATATATATGATTTGGCTGGAAAAATTGTGTGAAATCATGATGGCGCGTATACATACACTATAGGTCAGAGAAGACAAATTGGCCTAAATTTCCAATGTTATGTCTGTGATGTAGATGTAGTGGCAAATACCGTCACTGTTGCCAAAGGCGAAGATGCTGTATTATATACCGACAATATATATATACACGATTGCAATTGGATAAATGGATTTATGGCTGGTAAATATACTACTAAGATAAGATATCGCCAAGAGCCAATTCCGTGTATTTTGATTTCAAAGCCCAATTATTTGGGGTGAGATAATATATATAATCTGACTTTTAGCGACTCAGTCAAGTGAATTGCAAATGGTCAGATTGCTGTAATATACAATGATGATAGGGTAGTAGGTAATGGAGTGATTAGCTTGATTTAAGGTGATTAGCTTGATTTAAGTAATCAACTTTATTTTTCACATTTTTGGAGTATGAAGATTGACAAGTATATATATTATGATATTATATTTATATATATAAATGAAAAAACTTCAAAATGAAATCAATAATCACTGCAGTTAGCCATTACGAACCACAAAGAATTATCACAAATGATGAAATTGCAGAAATATGTACAAATTCTGAATTTGATTGAATATTGGACAGAAGATTATCAATAGAATCAGATATTGAAAATAATGCATATTTACAGTCAAATGTCACAAGACTTCGTGAAGCAGAAAAGAGAAAACAAAAACTAATAGAAAAATCAAAAAGAGTCTGAATATTACAAAGAAGACGAGCTGATGATATAGAAAATACTACTACTATGGCAATATCTGCTATAGATAAAATGAAGTCAGATTATGGTAATGATATACTAAAATGACTTGATTCTATATATTTTGGCACTCTAACACCTAGTCATTTTTTTCCAAATTGAGCTACTCAATTACAAAAACATATATGACTAAGTGGTCAAATAGAATCTCTTGATATACTAAATGCTTGTCCAAGCTGGTTGAATTCATTGAATCTTGCTGATAGAGCTATAAGATCTGGAGATCTAAAAAAAATATTAGTAGTAGCTAGTGATACTATGAGCAGAATGATCAAAGATTATAATTATCAGACAGCAATATTATTTTGAGATGCTGCATGAGCTGCTATTTTGGAATAAAGTAATCAAAATACATATGGCATACAGTGATCGCCTGTATATAGTTGGCCACAAGACCAAGACTGCCTTGTATATCCTTCTCAATTTCAAAATGAAAAAAATTCGAAAATGTATGATATAAAAGACTTTGATCTAAGCCATAATATGAAATTTACGATGGATTGATGAACCGTTTATGAAAAATGAGTAAATAAAACCGTAGATATGATAAATAACTATCTCATCAAAAATAAACTATCTATTAGTGACTTTGATTATATAATACCGCATCAAGCAAATAATAAAATGTTAAATTCTATATGTGAATTATTGAATTTTTCTCAAGCAAAAATGCTAAAAACTATAAATACAAATGGTAATACTGCAGCAGCGTCAGTGCCACTTACTATGAGCAAAAATAAAGATTTATTTAATAAATGAGATCGTATACTTTGTGTATCTTTTGGTGCATGATTTTCGCTTGCGCTTACTGATATAATACGAAATACAAATGCTATATTATAGATATATCTGACTCAATTTGACAAAGTATATATATTTGAGTACAATATATATTAGTTATATTGTGACTTATATATTTTATATATAAAACCTTTTATAATTTTATAGTTTGTGTATAAAAATGAAAAAACATCATAGAATAACTATGGAAACTTATAAAAAAACTTTTGTTGATTCTGTAAATTTATATAAAAGAAGTGATATAGAATTAAATTTTATAGATAAAATATTATCAATAATAGATATAAATTGAGTTATTTTTGAAATTTGAAGTTATATATGAGAGGATTCTATTTATATTTATAATAAATGATATAATATTATTGCTACTGATAACTTTGACGAATCAATAAATTTTATGAGAAATAAATTTTATGAGAAATAAATTTTATGAAAAATTTGATATAGAGATTAAAAAATTTGATTTAAATTATGATATTGATAATTTATATGAAATTGTAAAATTGTATTGAATTAAAACAATAATTGCAAAACAGGTTTTCCAGCATTTTAACGAAAAAGAATTGTTAAATATTATTTCATCTATATATCAAAACTTGGAAGCATGATCAGTATTGGCATTTACATTGGAACATAGGCCTTTGACAGACAACTATAAAACAACATTTTATTGAACGGAAATATGAATGAAAAGATTTGCTTTTCATCATAATCGACGAAAGCTTAATCAAATAATTAGTAAACAGTGACGAAAAATATTATATGAAGAATTTGCAGAATTTGCTCATAATGATTATCAACAGTTAGTAATACTTAAAAAAATATAAAATATATCTTTAAAATTTAAAATACTTATACAAAATGAAAAAATAGATATAGCTATTATTTGAGCTGGGGTTTCTTGATTATATATAACCAATTGTTTGCTACATAAATGAATATCTCCCAAATTATATGAATCAAGTAATAGAATTTGATGAAGAATCTATACTGATGTTTTTGAAAAAGACCCTAATGCCATTGCTGAATTATGAGCTATAAGATTTTCTATTGCACACATAAATTTAGTCAATTTACTAAAAAGATTTGATATAAAAACAATTGATTTTCCGGATGCATTATTAACGCCGACTAGATTAAATTATAATGGTGAAAATTATAATATAAATCCATGAGATAGTCTTCCGAAAGATATACAAAATATACGTTCCAAAATAATGTATATTATGCAGCCACTAATACAATCTATAAATGAAGATATTAATAACTTAGATTATATAATTAAAGAACATAAAAATAACAGTCTTGGATCCGTGTTATCAAAAAATTGACGGATAGATGAAGAAATATTACTATTATGATGAGTATGATTATGAGGTTGATGATTAGATTCTTTTCTTGATAATTCTTTCGTGGAGGTACTAAAAATGTTTAATTTTTCACTGGATAATAGAAGGTTGGTAGTATGATGAATGAGTAAAATTATTAATTCATTGTGGCATGAAAAAATTTGATTAAACAAGAAAAGTTTATTTGATATAATGTCAAAAAATATATGAATATGAGCGCAAGAGATATGAAAAGATGGAAATAAAATTTATATTATCGATTCGAAATGAGATAAAATTTTATATGATAAAGTAATTATAACTTTGCCATTGCCCGCTATAAAGCAAATATTAATAAAAGATAATTTATTTACCGATGAACAAAAAATTGCTATTAACGAATTACCTATAAAAAAAGCAGTTAAAATATTTTTTCTTACTAAGAATGCTTTTCGAAAAGGCGATTTTTCAAAAGATGTTATCTGTACAACCGTTACTGATAATCCTTTGAGAACTTTGTCATTATTTGATAAAACTCATTTTTGAACTGATACTAATGCGTGAGTTATACTAGCTAGTTATAGCTTTGGTGAAGCCTCCTTAGTTTTTGATAAATTATCTAACGACGATAAAGTAAATTTAGTTATTGAATCAATTGAAAAAATTTATTGAAAAGATTTGATAAATATTCTCAAAGATGAAATAATCGAAACTAAAATAATTTCGTGGAATACTGAGCCTTGATGCAATTGAGCTTATGTGCAAAGTTTTCCATGACAAGAAAGTATTCGTCAATCATTTTCAAAAACAAATGATGATAATTTGATAGTTATTGGAGAAGCTGCAGCTCCTATACATTTATGATGACTAGTAGAGTGAGCTATATATAGTGCATCAAAAGCTATAGAAAAAATATAATAAACAGGATATTTTATATTTATAATTTGACAAATTATATACATTTGAGTATAATGTATGTATGGAATACTAAAATAATTTACAAGAATCAGATAATATAACTTTGCAAAATCAAATAAAAGCTTTGCGTAGTTTTTTTGCTAAATGACTTACCGGTAGTTTAAATTTATGAAATGAGTTCCTTATCAAAGAAATAAAAAATAAGAACTGAATTAGTATATATAAAGTTTGAAATTGGAGTGATGGAGAAAAGATAATTGATTCTATAAAAAATAAAAAATAAAATTGATCATTTTTGCTAAATGCAAAATTTAGTCCTAGCAAAACTATAGATATAGCGCTGTATATACTAAATATTTTTCCCAATAGTAAAGTAATAATATTTTTTTGAGAGTTAAAATATAATTCCAAAGTTGATAAAATAGAAGAATATTTTTGATTTTGGAATATAATTTTGAATATATATAAAAATTTTTCGAAGATGGGAAAGGCTTAGATCTTTTTCGAATTTTAGAAAATTTAATATCAAAAAAGACTGAGATATAAATAGTATATATGATGAAGATTTTAATAATAAAAATAAAATACTTAAATATTTTGAAAAAAATAATTCAGAATGAGCTAAAATTGCCTTAAAATTTGTGACATCTAAAATTAATGATAATGTAAATCTTCAAAATCAATTATCATCATATATATATAAAACATGACTATTTGATCCATCTATTTTATACTCTAAATCAGATTTATATAGATTATATGATAATCTGACTTTATCTCAAAAATCAAAAATTGACATAATACTTAGACAAGCAGAAACTATTTTTCAAAGACCAATAAATAGTAAAAGCACTCTAAACTTTCTAGTAAGACATAAAAAAAATATACCAGAAATAGCAAAATGAAAATATTTTACATGAATATATTGTGATTTTGATGGTACTTTATTTGAAGATACTTTACCATGAACTCCAGAATCTCAAAATCCCAAAATCAATCATAATATTCTAGAATATTTACTCAAAAAACAAAAACAGTGAAGTAAAATAACTATTATGACTTGATGAGATCTAGATCAGAGAAAGCAAATTCTATTAGATAATTGAGTTGATTTTCATATTATTCATAAGACAGAATTAGCATGATGAGTTTTGGAAAATGTAATTGATAACATTTCAAATGCCAAAGTATTTCATACTATTACTAAAATTTTGGCAGTAAATTATATACATGTAGACGAAATTAATTAAAGTCAGAAAATTCCACTGATATATGTTATCAAAATCATCACTTGCAAAAATCATCAAACTGATTATACTCTATCTGTTAAATTACTTTTTTAATTAAGCGAGTATACTGTATATTTGAATATAAAACCTCATATACGATTATAATGACTATTCGGTTTTATTTATTCAATATACTATATACTATATGTATGTTATCAGTCTACGCCCCCAAAAATCTTCAATACTTCATAGATAAATTTCCTGAAGTCAAAAATCTTATAGCTAGTAGTGATTATATTTCTAGTTGTAATTTTTCTATGAATTTTTTTCCTGTGGTACTAAATGCCGATCATGAAGTCGGTATGTCTATGAAGGTTCCCATCAGCGCATATATGTGTATTAGCCCAAATACTGACTTAGGCGTATATTTTGACCAGACTATATCCTATGATACATATGATGATAATATACATCTTCGTCCATGGTCAAAATTCAACTCCAATATGGATCAGTTATCTATATATATTAGTGATTATCTGACTTCATATCATATATCTACAAATCGAAAATTTAGTATATTTATGTGTAGAGATAGACATACAGGTTTTGGCTATAAGCTTTTTTGGTGCTTGTAACTTGCTTATCGATTGCTTTGTGTCACATGACAGATAGAAAATCCAAATCAGCGAAATCCATCACAAGATCAATCAAAAATAACCAAAATACTAAAA
>JAYWGF010000080.1:0-2284 GCA_043778395.1 bacterium
ACTACCAAATCATTTAGATCAAAAAAATTTGAGTGTTGCAAATTCATCAGATTTTACTGTATAATTTTGTTGCAATGATTCTAGCTTGCGCAATGATGCTAACATGGTATCAACTCATAATAAAAAAGCAGATCATGCGTCTGCTTTGTATTCGCGTGTTCTAGATACTCGCATGGTGATTATTCATCATAATAATCAAAATACAATCTCCAACGCCGGTACAATCAAAAAATATGTCCGTGATGGTCACTCATCATCACGTTTGGATATCAATCATCACAATGTTCTCGCGAGTACAAATACAAAAGTATTTACCACTCACTGTACAAGAGTCATTGTGACCATATCACCGTTGAGTATATGCGCCATTTCATGTCCAATGATTCAGCGTATCTGAGTTTCATCCATCGTACTCAATAATCATGTAGATACCGCCACCAATGCTGATGAACGCGAATTGCCAGTCGCAAAAGCATTTGGTTCGGGGCTATCGTATAGACCTACCTCGGGTATTGGCATACTATGAGTATTTGCAATGTGAGCTACCATATCATAGACTATTTTATGTTTATGATCAACCGTCGTTGCATCAAAAAGCTGTATGTTATATGTTGTTTTTGCAAGTCGGCGTGAAAGAAATAAACTAACAAACGCACCACTAAATCACACTATAGTTCACACTACAATCAATGATATACTATCACCTCATAATCTATATCACCATATGCTTTGTATCAATCCCAATATAATACTAATCGTGACCATCACGACAATATTTATCACAATAATCAATCAAATTCTTTTGATCCAATTCATACATATGGATGACTAAAACATACATATCGTACTTAAAATTTGTTTATTTTCAATGAGCGAAAGATCTGATAATCTGAATATATTTTCATATAGCACCATAAGACATAAAATATTTCAAATAAAATAATCCCATGTAATTTGATCTATGATAGTGTTGATGATTTTCGGAGTCTCTAGTTTGGACATATTATTTGACATTGTGGTGATATTTCATGATAATATACTTATGAAATTTTCAGACATAAAACAAAAGATGTATCGTAATAGTATGAATACTTATTGTTGAACATTGTTTGCAATATTTTGAATTTTGTGATATGTTGAGTATAATTCTATTCCTAGGTTTGATAAGAAGACCGAGCAAATTGATGCTTTTGATCCAAATACATTAAAGCAAAAAATAAAAGAGGTTTGATCAAAAGATCTTGTATTATGTATATATTCAAAAGATTTTGATTGAGAACATCATCCGCGATTCATACAAGATCACTTATCTAGTATCTCAAATATAAAATACTTTATGGTGAAAGTAGACGATGTATCTGAATTTTGTAATGCAATAAGGGATTATTCAATAATAAAACCAATATCTTCGTGTATAATTCTTGCTCATTGAAATTCTTGATCTATGTCATTCAATAATTTTGATAAGCTGAGAGATATAGAAGTAGATCAAAATCTTGATAGCTATTCACAATGTTTTGATGATAATGCTACTATGTTATTGTATAGTTGTAGCGCTGCTAGCTGAGACTATAATATTGCAAAACAGTTATCAGAAACACTAGAAATCGAAACGCAATGACCAACAAATACAATAGACTGAACTCCGCTTATGTCTCAAAAGTATTTTAATAAAAATCACGTAAGTACTCAATTAAGTAACGTATTTATTAAGAATAAAAATAATAAATTGGAGTTTAATGGCGAAAAATTTTGCACAGTAAAAGATCTTTCTCTTACAAAATGAACTGAAAAATCGAATGTTGAATTATGGGTATTAAATTTAACTCATGATATGAATTGATGAATTATAACGTCTAAGGAGATTTTCAATGATTGATGAATAAAAGATAGTACATGAAAAATTACTTTATCCTTACAGTGAGTTTTATTGGATGATAAGTCGATAAAAACATATAAAAATAGGAAATAAAAAATATTGCTTAATTCAATAGGAAAGTTAAGAATATACATTGTATTGACAATTGAGTAGATATGTTTTATATTTGTTTATTACAAATTTATTTTTTATAAATATATCATGAATAAACCATCAAACCAAGATCAATGAGAAAATTTTAATACTGAAAATCAATGATCTAAAGATTTTATACCAATAACAGGTATCAATAATAATTGATGATCAGACCAAAGAAAAGATAAAACAATAATACCTCATCAAGATACAAATGTATGAGTTTGATCTGTAAACAATCTCAATGAATGATTTAGTCTACATGAATTA
>JAYWGF010000081.1:0-6345 GCA_043778395.1 bacterium
AAATACCATTATTATATATATCCCATTACTTTGCAACTTCGTTGCACCGTGTCCAGCTAAAGCTGGGGGTTTTAAACCCACTACGTGGAAATAAAATTACAAAAAGTATGATAATAAAATATATAGTATTATGGTTTACATATATACAATTTATATCAAGAAAAGCTACAAATTATATTTTTATGTATTATATCGATGAGATAGATATTATTTTTATAAAAATAACACCTAATATAAATAGCTCATTATTGAGTTACACTTATGTCTCTTCATATTTCTTGCACTATTAGATAAAATCCATTACTATCAAAATTATCTATCTTTACCTTGACTACTACATCAGTCAGACTATCCAAATAATCTATATAATCACTAAAAAATCATCATTTGCTTCGATACATAGCTGACAGAATTTTATCATTTATCTTTATACAAAATTTGATATGGCCATTTCATTTTTTGCCCACTACTTTTATTTCAGATATTTTTACTTGTCTTAGTAAAAATAAAGGCTCGCGGTTTCACTCACCATATGGCTCTAGCATATCTATTATTTTCAGTGACTCTTTTGTTAGGTCATTGATTTGTAATATTGTGTCTATATATATATATTTGGTAAGGTCAGCGTCTACGAGGTTTTTTTTGCAGTAGGTATTTAGATCATTTATCAATTGCGGAAGCTTATACAATTCAACAGTCAATCATCAAGCTTGCTTGTGGCCTCCATAGCGCAATAATATATGATGATGTGCGTATAGCATATCTACTATACTAAAATAAGAAGGACTACGCAAACTAGCTACAGCTATTCACTTTTCTTTATCTATACTATATACCATGCTTGGCTTATGGTATTTTTCAGTAAGACGACCTGATACTATTCCGACCACTCATTCGTGAAATCAATCTCCACCAGCAATCAATATATTTTGATCCAAGTCTATATTTTCATCAGCAAATTTTATCATATTATCTTGAAGTTTTTTGCGATGATTATTTAGTTCATCTATTTTTTTGATATGATACAGTTGCTTTTCTCATTTATAAATCAAAATATTTAGAGATTCCACTGGTGAAAGTATACGTCATCAAGCATTGAGTCTAGGTCAGATTATATATCATATTTCCATACTACCTATAGGGCGACTCTTACCAAGATTTAGATAATCCATAAAAGAAAGTATAGACTGACTCACTCATTTGCGAGCATTTAGCAAGCTTAGTCACCTTTGTACCATTAGTCTATTCTCTCAAATCAATGGCACACAGTCACTTACAGTTCATATAGCTACTACTGGCAGCATGTATTCTACAAACTCTCTTATTTTTTCTTTTGTAAATTTCAATTTGATAGCTAATTCATAACAAACTTTGAATGCTACACCAGCACCACATATTCATTTGAATTCATAATTGGGAGATATTTGAGGATTTATAACGGCTATTGCATCAGGAATTTTATCAAGTTTTTGATGATGATCTGTTATGACCACATCTAGTCATATATTTTTGGCATGTTCTATTTCTTCATAAGCGGTTATACCATTGTCTACAGTTATCACTAATTCTACACCAAGTGATTTTATCTCATCCAAATGATATTTTTTGATACCATATCCGTCCTGCAATCTATTCGGCAATCTTATAGATATATTATGATAATTGCAAAATTTACGAAAAAATTTGTAGACTACCCGACTGCTTGTCACACCGTCTACATCATAATCACCAAAAATCATAATTTTTTGATTTTTTGATATTGCGATTAGTATTCTATCTACTCATTTATTTATATCATTTAGGTTTTGAGGATCTAGCCAACTATTTGCAAAACTAGGATTAAGAAAATCATCATATTTTGACTTGTCTATATTTCTTATATCCATAAGCCTGTGCAAAAGTGACTTCTCTAGATCGTTTTGCAATATTTTATAATTCATATCAAAAAAAACTAATCATATATATTTTGGTCAGACAATAGTAAATATATATATTTTAGCTTTGATTTTTAGTCATAATTTTAGCTTTGCTTTGACACATCAGTTTTAAATTGTCATTTTATATCAAAATTATAGCTTTTATTATCATCTTGTTTGTTATTTTTTGGAGAATTTATATCTTCAAATATATTAGTTTCGCGAAGTATATCCAATATTGCTCATTTATTATAAATCATATTTAGTGTTGCTACTTTGCCATTTAGTCCAAAATCTTTATTATTTACGTAATATTCCTTTATTTCCAAATAATTTTTGTTTACAAGAGACAATTTGGTATATATATTTGTAAGTTGGTCAAAATTTTGATACCAATTTGTATTTGGAGATTTAGAGTCTATTATTTTTGCTATTTCAAATTTGGCGATCTGACTTGTGGATCTTATTTTGTTTATTTGTGATTGTAGATCTTGATTTAGAGTAGATATTTGAGCTAACTTACTATTATCATTTGGCAATTCAAATCAAAAATTTAGTGATGCAAAATCATATACTTGATATCAAAAATATCAAAATCCTCATAGCAATACTACCATTATTATCACTAACAAACTATATATCGATTTCATTGTTATATTTTTCAAATTAAATATATATATTATATTATATTCTGACTTTATTGGAAAAAGTTAGGATTTATAAGTTTTAGTATCAATCATAATGTACCATAAAATGCAAATGCTCCTATCACTCACCAAATTATAGTTTTAGCTTTTTTGAGTTGTCAGTCATTATCAAATCACTGCGTAGTATACAGCACTCCAGCATATATCAATGCAGTAAATCCCCCCACCAACAATAATGTATTCAAAATCTGTATAATGGAATATATAAGTCTTGGTACAGCTTGTCCAGAAGCAGCCTTGGGTATACAGCGACCATAATCTTTTCAGTTTACTACACTCACAAAAGGAATTGATACCGCTAGTTCGGTTCATCAATCTGCTATACATTCACAAAACAGTTGTCATCATTTTGCTTTATCAGATCAGTTATCAGAATCATAATATCCTCACATGCATTCTTTTATATCAGCATCTCTTACACCTGCTTGGGTTTTGGCATTTTTGACATCAGCACAATATTTATCACTATGTCATATACAAAAATTACTAACGCATCACATTCAAGACCTTTCATACATCATAGGATCGCAATTCACAGCACTCGCAAAACTTACAAAAAATCACATAAGTCAGACTATAATTGATATATATATGTATTTTGATAGATTTTTCATTTACTATATTACAAAGCTTGATAAATATAATTATATTATATTCATAAACAATATTATTGTCAAATATTTTTGCAAATCACGATAAATCTGAATTTTTATTTTACCAAAATATCAAAATGTACACCATAATTATTTTTGTTTGGGTGTGCAAGTATTGCATAAGCTCACACTTTTGGTAAGATTTTTTGGTCATATCCATATATATATTTTTCTCTAAAGCTAAAGTCAAATATGCCATTTGCAGCAAAATATACAGCCAGTATTATTCACTTTTCTCAATTTATAGATAAATCAAACTTTGCTCAGTCAGGATGATCGGCAAAACTTTTGGGGTTATCTTTATGTCAATTTTCTGTAGCTCAAGTTATTACTATTGGATAATAATCCATAATATCTTCGCCATATTTTGATTTGAGATCATCACATAATCTGACCAAAAAGTCTACAGTATGCAGCTTCATACCATGAATACAGGTCCTCAAACAAAACTTATTATCTCATACTTCATCAAATAATTTATCCGACGACTTCACTAATATATTATTTTCTTCAAAGGTTTGCTTCACTTCTTGCCAGGAAAGCATAATCTCTCAATTTTGCTTATATCTTTTTCATTTAGGGATATCACTTAGATTATTTTTAGGATTTGGTTTTTGAGGCGCAATAACAAAATACTTTTTTGAATCAATCTTCTGTAAAGCTTTATCTATATCGGGTATTCAAATATCCCAAGGTATGTATATATAACTAGTATAACTTGAGTCCTTCGTCAAAAATTGCTTTTGATATTCATTATTTAGTGTATTGATATTAGTGTTTTGAGACTCTTGCAGTGTAATAGTATATATAGCATACCTAAGTATATCCGATTCATGATACAATTTTAAAAAATCCTCCTTTTTTTTGAGTCATATTTTATCCAAAAGCGGTTTATTATTTATATTATCAAAATAATCTGACGGATTTATCTTCATGATACATTTATAATTTTGTAGTATAGATAATACATCATGGATATTTTGGCAATTATCTAGATATATCAAGTGTTTTTTTATATTGTTGACTTTTTGACAATTTGTAGATGATATTTTATTTATATTACCATTTGGTATAATTCTTTTGGAAGAAAAATTTCAAAACATAAGCCCCGTAAAAACCAATGCAATTTTGCCAAAATTTCAAATTGTATTATTTTTTTGTAGATTTTTATTTATTTTTTCCATTTGATAAGAGATATTATTTTATAATTTTAGTAAAATATGATAAATATATACAATTATATTTTGTTAAAAAGTAAGATTTTTAATTGATGTATATGTTATTAAAATATGGGATAAAAACTAATTTTGGTAAAATATAGATAATATAAAAAAAACTTTTACGATAGACATGTATATTTTACTAACAAATATATATATTTTTTTGATCATATGTAAAGCTAAAGTAAAATTAATATTTGATTTTGTGATAAGTTCTAATTCAAAAAACAATTTGAAGAGTATTGATAAATAAATATAGTCATGATATAAGTCAAAATATATAATACTTTTTAATAAAAAATCACAAATCATGAATAAAAAAATCATCACAATATATATGTCGCTAATACTAGCGATAGGATTTGTAAACTGACAAAATATCATTATCCCAAATGAAAATACTACCAAAAATGCCACTATTACAGCAGTAAGTGCATATACTTGAGCTTCAGTTGATAGTGGGGTTGATATTCGCAATATGTATATCAATAAACAAATTATGCAAAAAATGTTTTTTGTCACTAGTGGAAATGATCAAATACACATATATTTGCGTAAATATATAGTTTCTCAAATGATTAGTAATAAATTTGCAAAATTTGCAAAACAGCCAAATTACTGATTTAGTAATATTTATCTAAAATTACCTCAAGATAAAAAGTGATTTATGGATTACCAAATCGCCATAAATGTCAGTAAGTCAGATAATTTGGATTATTTTATAGATAATTATATATATCAATATAATAATCTGACAAATGTGCAAAAATTTGATCCAAATAATTTTGCTGATTTTGTTTTGCCTTATATCACTTACAGCAAATGGACAGATATAAATCTTTACAAAAATCAAAAAGATTTGGCTGATTTGGGATATATATTGACTAGCTTTCGTACCAGAATCAACAAAGACGATAATTATAGAAGACATAATATCAGCAAAGCATTTGGGTATTTTGGTAATACAAGGGTGATAAATATAGGCGAAAGCATATATTATATGGATGAAATACAATACGACCCCCAAGTTCAGCAAAATTATATGAGCTGATTGTCTATAGTGGCAGATGATGAAATACCTACGTATGGATGATGACTATGTGGCAGCAGCACCGCCATATATCAATGAACTTTCACAAATAAATGACTAACCATAAGATCTAGACCACATAGCAAACGACGAACTAGCCTATATGCCGCAAATATAAATTGAGAATTGGTCAAAACTCCATGACTTGATAGTACTATATATAGCAGCAAATATGACTTAGTCATCACAAATAATACTGATCATCCTATCATAATGGTAAATAATTTTGATGGTAAAAAATTTTCTCAAGAGCAAAACTTCACTATCTGACGACAATCAGATGTTTGATCTTATTCAAAATGAAAAAAATCATCTACAAAAACTACCAAATCAAATACATACAAATGCTATAACCGAATCATAAACAATAAATCAAAGCAATCTTGCTATAATGAGATAGACAACAAAGAAGTAAAATAAATATATATATTAGCTATATAATCTGACTTACGATTTTTTGTCACAAAATACAAATAAGTCAGTATATATAGTATATATCAATTATATTAATATAAAAAATGAACAAGTTTTAATATTTTGAATTCAAGAAATGAATATATTAGACTATGAATTTTGGCGAGATGATCAAAAAAATCAAAAACTTATAAAGGAAAGATGAATTTCTTTTGAGGAAATTAGAGAATGTATATATAATGGATGAGTAAACATCCCAATCCAGCTAAAGCTGGGGGCTTTTTTAATCTAATTTAATTTCATTTTGTCATTGTTGTTCTATGTATTCTTTTATTAGTTTATCGT
>JAYWGF010000082.1:0-6320 GCA_043778395.1 bacterium
TTCTCACATTCCATTTATATATTCTTCTATTTGTTCTATAGACTCAAGAATCCATTTGTATAATATATCTATCTGTTTTTTTTCTACCATATTTTTTGCATTTTATCATAAATATTACTTTTTATCAAATGATGTATATAATCCTTATCCAAAAGATCTACTTTTTTATGAAATAACTTTTCCAAAAAAATCATAGCATCTACTGGTCACCGTTCAAATAATTTACTACTATCATCATACTCATATATGATATCTATGTCGCTATCATCATTATGGGTATTATCTATGTATGATCATCATAACCATATATGCTTTATCTGATGTTTCTGTAGATATTCTACAACACTATTTGTATTTAGCTTATTTATGATTGCATTTTTATCCATATTTTTAGCAATAAATAAATCTACTACAGATTATATATATTTGACCACTAGATTCAAATTGAATTATACTCAGCATCAACCTCGATCTACTTTGAAACCACGCTCTCATATATTCAGGTCATGATATATATATTCCAAAAAATTTCTTACTTTAGGTCATTTTATCACTATATTGTATCTATATTTGTTGTATATTTTGTATATCATGGGTGGCGTTGCGAAGATTTCCATTTTTTGTATGTCTTGTATGTCTTCGGGGTTAGTAAGTCAGATTATATATTTATTTTTCATATATATTATTTCTTGGTAAAGTTTATTTACACTACCAAAAAGTCTTTTTTCCATTTCGTGTTTGTAAAGTAAGCTTACTACTTCACCATGCGGTGGATACATATATATTTTTCTTTTTTCATTATCATTTTTCAAAAACTCCTCCAAATCCATATTTTGTATATATTTTGAAACATCACTATTTGGGTTGGAGGTTTGTATAACGAAATTTTTGCAATTATGATTGGCTATAGCATGATATATAGACATAAAGCTGTTATGATTGCTGTCATAATTTGGTAAATTTTGTCATATATCTGCATTTTGAAAAATTATCATATCCAATTCAAAATCGCGTATAGGCGTAGTAAGTATCGTAGTTCACAAAATTATTTTTTTGTGGTTATCGAGGAGATTTTTTTTTATTTTATCTATTTTGATTTGAGAAATCGTGCTATCTCTACTAATTTCCAAAGTTTGAATTTGATATTTTTGGTATATATATTCCGAAAGTTTTTGGATTCATAGGCCGTAGGATTTGATATTTTTGCTTTTGCAACTTTGGCAATTTACAAATTCAGGATATATAGTCTTGCATATATTGCATACACCAAAAAATCCCTTTCTATCATTTTGATAATATGTGACGGAAATATCGCAGTTTTGGCATTTGGGGATATGTCAGCAATCATTGCAAACTACTCATCATGAGTATCATTTTTTATTTATGATAATTCATATTTTATCATATTTGGCGATGCCATGATGTGAAATTTCTGATAGTATTTTGTCTGATTGCGCTTTCATATCTACCACAAATATATTCTTGCCTTGTCGTGTAGATTTGGTGTATTGCATGAGGATTTATGTTGTATCAAAGTCTCACCATTATGGTGGGATATATTAATAGTATAGTTTGACTTATGTGTTATAGAAAATTATTCATAAATCATTTGTCATACTATATATATACATCATTTATTTCAAACTTTTGCCTTATGTATTTTATTGATTGGAATTTCAAATAGTGATCATTTTTTGAGTTTTGTGATTTTATCTTCAAAGTAAAACTTCACAGATCATGAGTATATGTATATTTCTACTTTATCGGTATGTTTGTGTCTAGAATAATATATATTTGGTTTATCCATTCGTTCATATATATATTTATATATTTTTGATTTCATATATAATATATGTTTTTGCTTGATATTATTGGTATTCATATATATATCAAAATTATCTAAATTTCAAAATCATTTTTTAATGAATATTGTTCATGGATAAATATATTATCTAACATATCATGATAGTCTTTGTGTTTTATAGTTTTTCTTTCATTTTCTATTTGCGACAATATAGTCATAGTTAATCAACTAGCTACTCCAATTTTATTAGTTTGAGTATAATTTTCATATATATATGGATATAGTATAGGTCAATATCACTCGCTAATTCATTCATCTATATTACCATGACATCGCAAGTCAGTCATGAGCATTCAATTATTATCTCGCAAAAAAATAACATAATATTCTCATTCTTTTATATCTTTATCTTCAAAAATCTTGATAATATGATCATTTATTAGTTCGTTTTTTCTATGTATTAATTTTTCTACTCATTTATTTATCACACACAAAACTGGTTTATTATTTATATTGAGTAATACTGGATTATAGAACATGACATATATATAAATGGATAAAGTTTACCTCAAAGCAAGTCAGTCAGACTATAATCTCTATATATAAATTTATTTTCTCTTTATTATCCTCAATTTAGCTGAAGCACTAGCTGGGTTTTTTTTGATTTCCGAAAAGCTAGGCTTGATGACATGTTTATTTATGGTTTCTCGAGATCATGAGTCAGTATATTCTGCTAATTTATATTTGACAAGCTTATCTTCTAGACTGTGAAATGTAATAATAGCTACTACCGTACCACTATGACTGATTTCATCTAGCTTATCTAGAAATTTGCTTATATTACCAAATTCATCATTTACAGCTATACGAATACACTGAAATACTACCGCTATGCGAGTATTATTTAGTCAAGACTCTAGCAATATTGCACAAAGCTCGGATGTGGTATTTATGGGTTTACTTTTGCGATGTGTGTATATATTATTAGTGATTTTGGTAGCCATACCAGCAGTGAAGTCACCATATATTACCAATAATTCTGCTATTTTTGATTCTTTTCGGTCATTGATAATGATTTTGGCTGTAAGCTTTGTGCGAATATCATATCTCATATCCAGTTCTCAGTCCAGTTTTATAGAAAATCAGCGATCTCATTTTTTGAAATGATGCATATTTGCGCCAAGATCCAATAACACAAAATCAAACTTCGGCAAATTATGTCAGAATATATCTTGATATCCTATATTATATATGTTTATATTTTTGATATTATTTATATTCTGACTGATTTGCAAATCGTCAATTATATTTTCTTTTAGAGTTTGATTTCATATATCAAAAACCTCCCTATCCATATCTGTAGCAAATCGTTTCTTATCTTGTATATTTCATGAATTATATTTGATGACTTGATTTATTATGCCTAAGGTATGTCCACCATAACCAAAAGTTCCATCCAAAAATATATCCATTTGGGGAGTGATAATATTCATTATTTCCTCAAAAAGAACTGGCACATGAGTTATACTATTGTTTTTTTCCATTATATATTTTTATATTTGATTTGAAATTTGGTATATTTTTTATCCAAAATGGTGAAAGTTTGATATTTACATCTGATACATCTGGATAACTCAAAATACTATCTCTGGCAGATTTTGTATCTTTTCAAATTATTTTTTCTATGATATTATTTTTGATGTTGCTTATATCTGATTCAAAATTATATCATCGTACTGTATTTACTTTGGTAGGAATTATATATACCCCACTACCAATTTCGTTTTTTTCAAAAAACGTAGTACTTGTTTTATCTATATCTATAAGAGAAATGCTATCGCTAGGTCTTTGCTTGATATATTTATTTACTGCATTTTGCATATCTATTCGATTGATATATTTGTAAGTTATCTTAAATTTCATAGTTCATTCTATAGTAGATGAGTCAGATCATACTTTCTGTGAAGTTTCCAAACTAACAGGAATTACATCTATGGTATCGTCAAATAACATTGGTTTGATATCACTATTATTTAGTTGTTTTATCAATATTTCTTTTTTATTATCTCAAATAAAATCTGATATTTTTCCACTAAATGATAATATATCTTGATTTGTAATTGTTCATTTTGTATTGGTTTTTCATCAAGTAAAATCACTAAATGCTTCAGAATATACTTGTTTAGTAATAAAACTAGTCCTGAGATTTTTGATCAAAAGTTTCGTTCATGAGGGTATGTTTCATCTTTGTCAGATTATATTTCATTTTATATCCGTTTCCAATGCCTCTACATCAATTATGGTTTCTGAAGGTTTTGCGCTAGAGCCAGGCTTCAGATTTAATCGATTCAATGTTTTGTAAATCATACCATCATCTGTAATCAATTTAGTATTTGGTTTCAATCACAAAGCCGAATCTGTTGTATTATAAATTTTGATTTGTCAGCGGGATGGATTTTGCAAATACCTTATATTTTTTACAGTAGTATTCATGTTATATTCGTAATCTATACTAGCATCATAATATGGTATGCTTATTTGTTTGTTATCTACATATCATGTATTATCACTATTATAATAACGAAAATTATATAATATCTCTTCACTATTGTAAGATGGATAGATATATATATCTGCAGTAGGTATAGTGACTGCATATAGTCAATATACTACTCATATCATCACCAAAATTTCAATTCATATTATCAAATAACGACTAACGTTTTTTTTATTTATTATATATATATGAAAATCTTTGATTTTGAAAAAAAACATATATATTACTTGAAATATTTTATTATAATCAAAAACTTCATTTGGTTTATAAATTTTAGCTCATAAAGTTTCAAAATACTCTTTTGTTTGATTGTTATTTGATACAAATTCAAATGTAGCGTTTTTATTTTCCAATAATTGTATGAGCTGTTCTCACCGCCATTTATTGTTATAAAATTGATTTTCTGGATTTATATAAATTAGCAACTTTTTATTATCTGGTAATTTTTCAAAAGTTTTGAATATTTTATAAAAACTATCTGATTTATTGAATGAAAGTTCCATTATTTTGCAAATATTATTATTATAAATCAAAAATAGTCTGACCATATTTATATAAAAGTTGATGTTTTTTTCAAGATTGTAATTTTAGTTTTATTTATACATCAATTTATTATATAGATAATTTATTTTTGCATATCACAAAAAATTAATCTATTTTACAATAAATTATATATTTGTTAAATCAGCTTTATATCATATGTTTTGAGTCAAAAATATATTTTTATAACTTATAAAATTAGTTTTTTTATCATTTTTTCTTTTTTATAAAAATCTATTGAAAAACGTTTTTTTTTATATATACATGTATTTGTATTATTGATTTCGTTAACGTTACAAAATAAATTTATATTTATAATTCCTCAAAAAATGAACAAAAATTTAAGATTATTATTGTGAGTATCTTTGATATCCGCTTTGGGCGTAGTATTGTTTGCTGTAGATAATAATTTGGCTTCTGCTGCGGCTGGATATGGTTATTCTTGCAGTAATACTTACTGATATGGCAATTCATGTGCTACAAGTAATAATGGTTATGGTGGATGATCTGTATGAGGTACATATGTGTCTAGTACTCCATGAAGTGTATTTTCTGGTTGAACTATAGTTCCAATTAGTACTATTATAAATACTCCAAATACTACTAGTCCTGTTGTTTGAGCTAATGTTCCTTTGATAGTAAATCTTAGCAATGGTGGTTGAACATCAACTACTAATTTACCAAGTACTACTGATTTGCCACAAACTAATCCTGTATTTGTATTACCAAATACTGGTATAAACTAATTTCAAAAATCTTATTGAATAAATAACTTTAATGTATATATTGCATTAGAGTTTTTTATATATTATTAAATTTTATGATCAAGACTATAACTATATTTCTTATTTTATTTGGATTTGCTATAATAAGCGGATGCAATAAGAATATAGATCAAATTCAAATTCAAAAATCATTTGTGTCAGATTATAAAAATAATCTAAAAAAATATGATAATTATAACTTATCTGGTTGGTATATTGATGCAAGTGGCAAAAACTATATATCAGATATGCATTTGAAGTTTAGTTGATATAATATATATATAAATAAGAACCCAATCTCATTAGCTTGCGATAAAAATCAAAATGATATATGTGGTATATACTGACTTGTGGTAGATTTGGATATAAGTGAAATATTTAAGTTTAGCAATAAAAATACATTAGATCTAGATATAAACAAAAAGTATATCTCTAATATCCTAAACACTAAAATCACAGCTCAAAATAAAAATTTTGCAAAAATAAGTTCTGAAAATATAGATCGAATAGGTAAATATATATATCAAAATAGTCAGACTATATTGGATATACAAAAGCTAAAAATCAAAGATATATATATAGTTGGTCAATTATGAAGTGGATTATTGGATATCAAGATAACCAAATGACTTCAGAATTTTTATATTGATAATAA
>JAYWGF010000083.1:0-6289 GCA_043778395.1 bacterium
AATAAACATTATTTCGCCTAGCGGCTCTATAATTTTATTCTATAATCTTTTTTTATCAAATGTGTTACCTTAATTGCTGCAATTATTACAATTTATGTCTCATAATTCAGTTTATTGATACTAATATTTCTTCAAATTCTTTCAAAAGTGGATCATTTTTATTTATTTTTCTTATTTTTATACGAGATAATAATTTTTCCTTAAATGTAGATAATTCCAAATTTGTAGCATTGCGGTCAAGTCTATCATCTCGATAAAGTATTTTTATAATTTCCAAATTTCTATATCAAAGAGTTTTGAATATAGCAGACTCTCAAGTACTTGGTTGTTTTTTATTTATATCTATATTTGGATGTTTGAGTAATATTTTTACGATGTCGTTTGATCATTCTTTAGCAGCTATCATCAACGGCGTAAGTCATAAAGAATCTGATATATTTGAATCAATTCATGGTACGGATAATAAATTAATAAAATTGTTTATGTCATTATATCCATATTTTGTAATACTATGCAATAATGACTCTCCTTTATATTTATAATTTATATCACCAGTGTCTTTTATTCATTTTATCAAATCATCTATTCATGATATATTTTTATATTTTGAAGATATATCGTCAAGTAATTTTGTAGTATTTTTATCAAATATACTGTCAGATAAAAATGATAATTGATTTTTGAAAAAAACTACCATTCAGTTTATAATTTTTGGTCCTAGTTTGTTTACTTTATTTTGTGTTTCTATCATATATATATTATCAAATTATAAAAAATATTTTATGTACTATACATAATCATTATATATATATTTGTCAATAGATTTATTGTATTATTTTCATAATATCTAGTCAGCCAAAAGTACCACTAGACATATATAATAATACAGTCTTATAGCCAGAAGCTTTGAAGTCAGAATATATATTATGTATATATTTACTCAAATCATGACTATCGTCAAAAACTTGCAAGTCGGCATTGGCAAATTCAGACTTTATATCATCAAATTCTAAATTTGGTAATCTTTTGACCGCTAATGCATGATGATCAAAATATACTATTGATATATCGCTATCTTCCATAGTATGAGCATACTCAGGCAAAAAACTTTTTTGCAAACTGCTAAACGTGTGCAGCTCATATATACTCATAAGTTTATGGTCTGGATATATTTGACGAACTGCTTGAATGGTAGCGACAAGTTTGGCAGGGTTATGGGCAAAATCACGATATATTATGGTATTATCTGCATCATAAATTTTATTTAGACGATTGTAAGCTGACTCAAAACTACTTGCATAACTATAAAAATCCTTTTCTCAAATTCACAAATAATAACAAATTTTTTGAGCCGCAGCCAAGTTTTGCATATTGTGCTCTCAGATTATCTGGGTAGGATATTCATTTCAATTTGTATCAATTATATATATTTGATGATTCTTGATAATATAGGGTATTTTGCTATAAGGCTCTAGTTTGTATTTTGGATTTTGTAGATTATGGATAATCTGACTTATATTTTTATCATCATCGTAGTAATATAATACTCCATCGTTTGGCGTCATGTTTGCAAATTCCTCAAAAGTCTTCATATATTTTTCAAAAGTATCATATATATTGATGTGATCTCGTCATATTCCATTGAGAACTCAGATAGTATGACTATATATATGAAATTTTGGCGTCAAATTGATCTTGCTGTCAGGATATTCATCTCATTCTATAACAATCGTATCAGCATCAGATAACTGCACCATAGACTCAAATCACTCCACTATAGATCCTACCAAATAATCAAACTTGAATCCTGCCGAGCGCAAAATATGCATTACCATAGCAGTAGTCGTAGTCTTGCCATGAGATCATCATATCACTATACGATTTTTTTTAGTCTTGCTCGCTTCATATATATATTCAGGAAATGACATAATTTTGAGTCATAATTCTTTGGCTCTGATTCGTTCTGGATTATCTATCATAGCGGTCATGCCGAGTATGATGATATCTATGTCGTTAGTGATTCTATCAGCAAATCGTCAAGATTCGGATGCCAATAGTCCATATTTTGCAAGTCTACTACGAGCCGGATCCGTAGGTCATAAGTCAGAGCCGGTGACTACATGTCAATTTAGGTGCAATGCTATAGCTAAATTATGCATCGCGGCTCATCATATTCATATTAGGTGTATTTTCATGTTTTAGATTTTGAGATATATTTATATATTTTGACTTCAAGATTTATAAGTCAGAATATATCTATTATATATATTTTTTCAAACAAAAAAGCAGATGACGCGACTCGAACGCGCAACCTTCTCCATGGCAAGGAGATGCTCTAGCCAATTGAGCTACATCTGCATAATATGTTACCTATATAATATAAAAAAAAACCTCCATTTTTCAAGAGAATTTTGTTTACCTTCTTCTTTTGCCTTTATAATCAAATGAAGGTTTTGATGTTTTGGGTAGGTCATTCAAATTATCATCTACTAATACGCTTATAGACATCCCAAGCTCTTTTTCCAAAGCTATAATATTGGCACCAGCTTTACCTATAATTTGTCACTTATTTTTTTCTGAAACATATATATTTGCTTGGCGAACTCAGAGCACTTCTACGCGCAAATCAAATCATAAAGAATCTTGCAGGTCTTTTTGTAAACTTTTACCTGCTTTTTGTAATAATACAGAATCTTGCGAAGTGGTTTGTATTTTGTCCAAAGGCATAACTACCACCTGCTCACCATAGGTATATATTTCATACATTAACTTTTTGGTCAAAAAAGATTTTACTTCTATGACTGGCCTAGATAAATCTGCAGACATCATTCCGCTTGGTACTTTTACTACAGTTTGCAATTTGAGTATTTCTTCAATTTTACCTCAAGATATATATACTACAGTATCTACGACTTGCGGTATAATTCACATTTCTATAGTGCCTATAAATCTTTGTATACTATCTACTGGTGCTGTAGCATGTATTACACCCACTAGTCATATACCCGTCAATCTCAAATCCTTAAATAACTCAAAATCTTCTTTATTGCGGACTTCGTCATATACTGCTACATCTGGCCTAGAAAGCAATAATATATCGCGAATTTCATAATGAGGTGCATAGCTAAAACTATACTGCACTACTTCTTCTGGCACTAGTAAATCTCTTGGCGATTCTATAGTTTTGATAATCATATTTTTGGCTATATATGTTTCTATCAAAGCTTGAGCAAATGTAGTCTTACCGCTACCAGGAGATCCGCTTATCAATATACCCTTTGCCTCACTTTGCAATAACTGCAATATATTTTCTTCTAGTTTGTAATCTTCTATGGATAATTTTTTGACTGGCTTGACTACAGTCATCTCTAGTCCATCCGCCAGAGGTTCTTTGACTATAACTATCCTATAAGGTCAAATTTGCAATACTTGACTATATTTACGATCTATTTCTATCCATGAATTTTCAAATCATTGGACTTCCATATGAAGGTGATCGATCAATCACTGTAAATCATCTTTGGTTAGTAAATTTCCTAACTCACTCTGCCAATCGCCAGGTCTTCATTTTTTTTTGAGAAGTTTGCAATTAGCTTTGATGTGTATAGACATAGTATCTTCATCAAAATACTTATCCAATATACTATTATTTCATTTTATGATTTCCATATATACGTCACTAAATATTATAAATTTACATACTTTGTATCGAGCCAAATTATATATATTACAAATCTAATATCAAATAATATATTATAAATCCAAAAAGTCAGATTATTACTAATATAAAAGTTATAAATTAGATTTATTTATATCATATATATTCTGACTTTATCACTAAAATACACTAATAGCTCATATCTTCAAATTCCCAATTTTGATGAATTTTAGTTTCGTAGCTATTGGTTTTGCTATAATTTCTTGGATCTATTTGATAACCCAAAAATTTGGACATAGATTGTATAACTGCTCACAAAAGATTTGATTTATTTATGGGTTTGATAGATATATTTTGATGTGCTCATTTTGATCTAGTACAAGTTCATACATTTGGGTGAATATACTCTATACTACCCGCAAATCACTTAAGCTTATGAGGCACCGCACCAGTTATCAATAAATCATAAACGCCATTTTGTAATTTATCTACCTTGATTTGATTACCATAAGGTACACTTACGGAACTATCTATATGTATATTAGCTTTATCAAAATCTATGTTTCATAATTCATGCTCTATAGCAAAAACTTTTGATATATATTCTTTGGTATTTTTTATCATAAGTTTATGATTATATCAATGTATCACCTGTCACATTACTAGGACATTTATTGTTTGCTTTTCCATAACATATATATATTTATTTTACTCACTAAGTCAATATATATTTATTACTAAAATCCACTTTGCAGTTCTACCATTTTGTAATATTCTCACTTTGCAGCTAGTAGTTGCTCATGTTTTCATGATTCCATAATTTTACCGTCTTGTATATATAGTATTTGGTCAGCTTTGCGGACAGTTTGAAGTCTATGAGCTATGATGATTGTAGTTCTATTTTCAAATAATCTCTCCATAGCGACAGTCACACCATCTTCAGAAAATGAATCTAATGCACTAGTTGGCTCGTCTAGTACTATTATGGCAGGATCTTTGATCATCAATTTGGCTATAGCAAGTCTTTGCTTCTGTCCACCAGACAATTTTACTCATCTTTCACCTATTTGCGTCAATAATCCATCGTCATAATCTCGCACAAAATTACATTTACTATCTTCCACTGCTAATTTTACTTTAGCCACCAAGTCAGATAATTCCGCTTCTGTAAATATATATTTGGATAATATAGCTAAGATTTCTGGTGTAAAATACTTATCTAAATCTTTGGATATATGTAGATTAGCTATATTGTCTGACTTTATATTATTTATGATGTCTGATCATTCTAAATCTTTTGAATTTTCCTTGTTTCCAGAAGACTCACTAAGTCAATATAGCAAATTATCCAATATACTTCCATCAAATACTCAAGGATCTTGAGATAGATATCATACATGAGCATAGTATGAGCTAAGAGATATATATTCTTGTCTAGATGTGTAAGTATTTGGCAATTTCTGACTATCTATATATATGTTTCCAGTAGTCGTATTTAGTAATCATATTATAAGCTTGACCAAGGTAGTTTTACCACCGCCACTAGGTCACACAAAGGCAACTTTTGATCATCATACTATATTCATAGAAAAATTTTGAAATATATATTTGATGTCTTTTTTTTCTGATTCTAGAAAAGATGTCCCATCGATATGTACAGGTGATATATCGGATATTTTTTTATCTTCTGAAAACTTAGTATAAGCAAAGCTTATGTCATCTAGTAGTATATTTCATCATCTATATATATATTGCTGTCATTCGTGATAACCTATTATTTGAGGAGCTTCTACTATTTCAGTTTGAAATTCTTCAAGTTTATTGTAATATTCAGCAGTATCATTTATTATGTTTATAGTATCATTTATACTTTGAAAAACCCTGTTTACGCTATCGTTGATAATATATATAGTACCAAAAGACATATTACCACTCATAAAACTATTGAAAAAATATATATAGGATCAAATTTTTGATAATGGAGTTATTATATTTTGAGAATTTTGTGGTATTAGTATTTTCATCCTTTCTATAACTATACTCAATGTTTTATTTAAGTATCAAATAAGTATATTGGTTTCATATGATAGTTTGTTTGATATTATATTTTCTGTTTTACTAGATAATACTTTGCTCAAATGTTTATTTCTGTCTCAATTATTTTTATTCTGACTTGTTCTGTTTGGTCTAGCTTTCAACTGTACTTTATAAGTTATAAATATATATATAACAAAAATAATAACTGAAATAATAAAAAATTTCCAATTAGTAAATATATATATAAATACAAAAGCGGATAAAATTCTAAATATTGCTGGCAGAACTGTAATAAATAATCTATTTGTAAAATTTGTAATTGCACTTATTGCCTCTTGAGAAGTTGTAGTAATTTTACTGGATCATTTGCTATCAAAATATTGCTGATCTATTCATAAAATCTTAGTGAATCGTTTTTTATAAACATTTCAAGCAACAGTTATATCAATGCCAGCACTATATCATATAAAAAATATATCCAATATAAGATAATCTAATATATTAGACTTCTTGCGAAATACATCAATGTTCAAATATTTTTCAAAATATCGGTTTATACCGATATTTTTAGTATATTTTAGTTAATAAATCAAT
>JAYWGF010000084.1:0-6231 GCA_043778395.1 bacterium
TAATTTAGATTATATTATATCACAAAATATATATATGTACATTATAATTTTTGTTGATATATGTTTTTTTATTAAATATATTTGACAAATGCAGAGAGAGAGAGTACAATATATATAGACTTATTTGGTCAGACAAAGTACCCATAGGGTATAATTTTATATATATAAATACAAACAAAAAATGGAAATATCTAAAAAATTGGATTTAGAAAATAATATTCAAGCAAAAGAAAAACTAAAAGACAAAAATGATTTATCTGAAAATGAAGATCGAAAATCAATTCAATCACTTATGAAATGAATAGATATTTATAAAAAAACTTTTAAAAATGATTTGGATAATAAAATTTATGAATTTAATACTTGATATTCTATAGTAGTAAATTACAGTCCTAAGTTAGATGATTATTTAGCTTATGAATTCAAAGCGCCTTGAGGTAAAAATATATTCAAGGTTGAATTTACTGAAGATTGAAAATATATTTACAGAAAATGAGAAAAAATTACTCGACTTGACACTAGTCGTACAGATGCTAAAGAATGATCTTCAAAGCGATGAGCTGGAGCAGAACCTTTTGAATATAATAATCCAGAACAAAATCTAAAACTATTCAAAAAAAAGATGAAGTTAGACTAAAAACACTCAATAAAATTTATATATCTTATAATAATAAAACTTTATTTTTTTTGATAAAAGATACATTTAATCCCAACCTCAGCGTATATATTATGCTGTTTTTTTGTTATTTGAAATAGGTCAGAATATATTGCTAATATTTATATTTATAAGATTATTTTGCTTACTATTTCTCAAACTTTCGCCAAATCATTTTTGTTTGACATAATTTCTTCAAATTCTTCCTTAGTGATATATTCTTTTTGGTCCAAAACTCTGGCTAATAGTTTCATAAGTTCTTGATTTTCTGATATAATTTTTTTGGCATTGGTGTATATAGATCATATATATATCCTGACTTTGGCGTCTATTTGCTCAGCCGTTTTTTCACTATAAAGTTTGTAGTCGGTATATTCGTTGCTAGTGTATTGTATATTTCCGATATCCTGGTCCATACCATATTTGGTGAGCATATCATATATATGTTTGGTTACTTTTTCTAGATCGTTGCTTGCTCAAGTGGTGATATTATCTATTCAGAAAAATACCTCTTCTGCAGCTCTACCACCTAGCAGACTAGTGATATCGTCTATAAATTTGGCTTTGCTACGCAAATATCTATCTTCTGTGGGCATCATCCAAGTCACTCAAAGTGCCATACCGCGACTCACTATACTGATTTTTTCTACTGGGTCACAGTTGGGGAGTATATATCATATCACGGCATGACCAAGTTCATGATATATCACTGTTTGTCTTTCTGATTCTTGAAGAGTTTTGATTTTTTTTTCTGGTCACATTAGCATTTTTTCCAATCCATATTCTAGATCTTCATTTGTGAGGATTTCCCTATCGTCTTTGGCTACTTTTAGTGCAGCTTCATTGACCATATTTGCTATATCAGCACCTACAAATCCGCTTGTTCTTCTAGCTAATGCCTCTAATGAAACACTTTCGTCGGTTTTTTTACCTATCAAATGATAACGGAATATATCTACTCTTTCTTCAAGCTGTGGATTGCTAACATATATTTTGCGATCAAATCTACCAGATCTCATAAGTGCAGGATCTAATGTATCGGGACGATTGGTGGCTGCTATGACTATTACGGTTTGTCATTGCTCAAAACCATCCATCTCGGTAAGTATTTGATTTAGTGTTTGTTCTTGTTCTTGATGTCATCAGCTTTGGCCGTTTCATCTTCTTTTGCCTATAGCGTCTATTTCATCTATAAATATAATACTTGGTGCGGTGGCTTTTGCTTTGCCAAATAATTCACGAACTTTGGCGGCTCACATACCTACTAACATTTCCATAAATTCACTACCACTAGCAGCATAAAAAGGTACTCCAGCTTCTCCAGCTACGGCTCTAGCTAGTAATGTCTTACCGCTACCAGGTGCTCAATGTAATAGCACGCCTTTGGGTATTTTTGCTCAAACTTTTTGATATTTTGCGGGATTTTTGAGAAAATCGACTATTTCTATCAATTCTCATTTTACCTCTTCCATACCTGCTACATCCTTAAATGTAGTCGTGTTATTTGTATCTTTGTTGTCTTTACCTATCTTAAAATTGAAAGGCAATCATCACATTCATCATTTTGGACCTATAAATCTAAATAATAATATAGCCGCTCACAGCATAAATATCAATGGCAATATATTATTGAGAAAAAAATTCACAAAACCGCTTTGATCTTGATTATCAACTTGCAATTGGGTATTTGGATTGGTAGGGTAGAGTCATATATCGTTGATATTGGTACTCTGTGGTTTGTGAGATATATATTTATTTACACCCAATATTCACATAGATTTGCTATTTGAAAAAGTCAGATTATATTGTTTGTATATATCAGATATATTATCTGACTCAATATCACCAGTGACATTTCAAGTATTGCTTATGATTTGATAACCAAAAAGGTCTTTATCATCACTAATGACTACCTTGGCTAGAGTGCCAGATTTGTATATTTGCATAAACTGATCTAGACTGAGGGTTTTGGTTTGTTTGATGTTTAGTAGATATAATTTATCTCAAATAGTAATCGTAGGTCTATTTGTAGTTCGCAAAAACCCTACAAACATAAACACTATTATTGTTCAAACTATATATTTTATTGATTTTATCATTTGATGATTTTTTTTGTTAAATTTGTAATTAGTAATTTTTATATTTTGTGATATATTATATTACCAAAAAAGTATATATATTCTGACTTCATTTTCAATTATATATTATTTGACAAAAAATAGTTTTTTGATTATAATATTTGTATAGACTTATAAAGTCAGACAATATTTTATATATATAAATAAATGAAATGGAAAAAATGAAAAAAAATAATATAGTAGATGATTCACAATCAAAAAAAGTTATAGATAGTAAAAATAAATATAAGCCATATAAGCTAGTTTGAGATCAAGAAATAAATCAAGATAAAAAAGACTATTTGAAAATGGTAGAAGAAAATCCTGATGTTGCTTTGAGTACTAAAGAATTTATGAATATCAAAGATATACGAAGCGATATCAAAAATACCGACTGACATAATGCACTAAAAATTTTATCTCAAATGTGAATTGATCTAGATCCAAGATATGATCCTATCAAGAATTCAATTACTATGTCAATTTGAGACCATAAAGCAATAAATATAGATCTAACTAAGTATAAAAACGAAAATATTCAAATATTTAATGATACTATATGAAAGTTTATTTGTGATCATTTTGATTTGAGCATAGTTGCACATAATAATAACACGGTTTTATTGAAAAATAAATCTCAAAAAATAATGGAAATCATAAAAACTCCTGGTATTAGTTTATATGATCAAATACTAAAAGATATTAACTCAAAATCGTCAAACATATTACAGAATATATAGTATATATACTTTATCAAAATTATTATAAATAAAAATGACAAAAAACATAGAACTTGATAAAATATCAACCGTTGCACCAAAATCACTAGACAAAGAAAAAACCAAAAAAAAATTAGCCAAATTGCAAGAAAAATTGATAGAGTTGCAAACTAAGCTTATAGCTAGCAAAAAATATGGAGTATTGATAATACTACAATGACTAGATGCAGCTGGCAAAGACGGTATAATTCGCAACGTGATTGGCAGTTTTTCACCAGTAGATTGCGATGTAGTATGACGAAAGGCACCTAGTAAAGAGGAGCAATCTCATGACTTCCTGCGAAGGATACATCAGCAAGCGCCTGCACTCGGTAGTATCAAAATATTTGACCGTAGTTATTATGAAGATATATTGGTGCCTTCAGTATTGTGATATATAGATCCACAAATAGTGCATAGTAGGTATGAAATTATAAATCAATATGAAAAATATCTAGAAATGAATAACATAAAAGTTATAAAGATATTTCTCAATGTATCAGAGGAAACAGAAAAAGAAAGACTAGAAGAAAGACTCACCAATCCCGAGAAATTTTGGAAACATAATGATAGCGACCGAGATACATTTGAAGATAGAAAAAAATATATCAAAGTTTATCAAAAAATACTAGAAAAGTGTAATAATCCAAAGCGACATATAGTACCAGCTGACCAAAATTGGATCAAATCATATATGACTGCCAAGATTGTAGTAGATGAATTATCAAAACTCGACCTTGAGTTTCCAGAGCTGGTCACTAGCCGATGACTTGATAAATATCTAGATCAAGTAGGTACAGATACCATAAATGAAGCTATTACCAAACCCGATCCAGATGTCAAAAAAGATGTCCAAAAACTCATCAAAAAACTTACCAAAAAATAATATATATCATATATATGCTGACCTAATTAGTATTATAAAAAATTTACATATATAAAAATAAAAAATGTCTAAAGATATACTTACCATAACTTTGAGTTCAGAATCACAAGAATCAAGAAGAATTCAAGCTAACTTTGATAAAGATGCTCACCAAAATAGACTTACTATGAGCTGAAATATAAAATGAATAACGGGTATGAATCAGATGAATCAAAGTAATAATATTTACCAGTTACTTTGTTATGATATTGATCAAAGTTTAAGAAAAACTCATCATGTAGATACTATATTTATAGCTCAAAGTATATCAAATTTATTTACATTTGATCAAATTTCTGAAATTTGAAGATCTGTTATGAATCAAGTTTGACAAAAATATAGCAATATAAATAGTTTAGATTTGTATATAGAGATAAAAGATCTTGACGCACTAAAAAAAGAAATCCTTAATAATCAAAATTTACAAAATGATATTGAAGAATATGATATGAAATTTATAAATTTAAATTGAAATAAAAGAAGTATCATTATAGATAATTGAAAAATAATCGATAGTAGTGACTATAGATAGTATATCAAATAAAGTCAGAATATATCTTATTTTTATATTAAAAACTTTTTTAGTTTAGCAAGTATGATATATATGCAAAATCATTTTCTTCCAAATCTAAATCAATTTTGTAAACTTACAAATATACCATGCATCAGCGATAATACGGCTGATTTTTTGGCCAATCAATTATATATATATAAGCCCAAGAATTATCTAGAAATCTGATGCGCAGCCGGTTATAGTATCATATATATTAGCAATATTATCTGACAGCGGGGTGGTAGTTCTATTGGATTTGAGATAAGTTATCCAAATTTTGCGATTGCCAAAAATCATATATATTGTAGCTGACTTGATAATATAGATCTTACTTTGGAGAATTTTAATTTATTTGATACACAATTGTGGATTGATAATAACACCAAATTTGACTTCGTCATGATAGATGCCAAAAAGTCCGATTATCACAAATTTCTCATTAAGATACGACCATTTGTGATCGATGGGGGAGTGATAATATGTGACGATGTAGTCAAGTATGCTGATAAGATGCCTGAGCTTTATGATTACTTGGCTGATAATCATATATATTATGAGATAGTCTGACTTGACCAAGATGATGGTATTATCAAAATTATCAAAAAATAAAAATATATACTTCAAAATACTGTTACAAACTGATATATATATTGCAAAACAGATTTGACAAAAAAGTATATTTGGGTTATAATATATTTGATATTTGGATTTGTTCCAAAATTTATATATATTATTTTTTTGTAAAAATGAAAAACATTTATAAGACATTATTTTGAGTACTGGCTATTGGGCTATTTGTAATCTGAGCTGAGGCTATGGCCGCAGATATTTCTATCACTAGAATAGATAATTTATCTAGTACAAATGTTTCGCCTGGCTCAAATATGGTCACATGATTAGTAGCTAATTTTAATGTATCGCAAGATGTTTATTTGACAGGATTTTTTGTATATGTAGAGGCGCGTGATATTAGTGGTAATATAGTAGATCCTCGTAGAAATATTGTTAAGCTAAGGTTATATGTAAATTCTAGTTTGAGGCATATTAGTTATAATTTTTTACAAAATTGAGATAAATATTACTATATTCTTTATGCACACAAAAATTTAGTAGCTTGATCAAACAAAATTGAAATATATTTTGATTTGACTTGATCTGCTGTCAATTGAGATAGTTTTTCTTTTATGATAAATACTGGTAGCTTTACTGGAGATATAACTACA
>JAYWGF010000085.1:0-2228 GCA_043778395.1 bacterium
ATTTTGGCAAATATATATTTTTGATTATATAATCGATTTTGATTTTGATCTAGATATATAGATATATTAGGGATATAATCTGACTTGCGAGTAGATATATATATTTGTCAGGTTTTGGCTGAGATTTTATTATCTATATTATTGATATTGTCACCGTATATATATTTAGCGACTGTCTTGTCTGAGTCAGGATTATTATCGCTAAGCTGTCCATTATTTGACCAATTATATTTTTTGAATATAAATACTTGTGATAGATTTGGTGGAGCATTCATAATTAGAATTTATTTTTATAAAATTATTTTATTTGTGTGAACTTTGTAAATGACACATTGCTTCAGAAGAAGCGTCAAAAAGAGCTTTTGTGCTTTCTTCTTCTCATTGTTTTTCATAATACTTAGAAGATCGACTTTTAACATGCTTCAATCACTCTATGCAAGACCTATACAATATTGGATTTTTGATTCATAATTCTGCTATTGCCCAACATGTCACTATTTGTTTTGTAAGATATTGATTATTTTTTCAATTTGCTATATCTACCAATATTCATAATTCAGTAAATAATTTAATTTGATGATCAATATTGTGAACTTCTTGCAGCCTACTATCTTCTTTCTGTTTCCATCGTTGCTGATACAAAAAAGTTACTATTCATCAAATTATAGCAGAATCACTTAATCTTGATTGAAAAAAATAAGCAAGAGATGAAATAACTAAAAATATACATAACTGTATTATAAAATCCCTTGTTCAATTATCGATTTTTATAGTATATATCATATTATTTATATTTTATTGATAAATATAAGTCATTTAGTTTTGGTGATATCATCTATATCCTTAGGCAAAATTATATCTTTAAATTTTGATATAAGTATATATTTTGGTTTTATTTTGGTTTTGCTGATAGGTTTAGGATTGTTTTTTATTATAGAGGTTATATTTATAGCTTCAGGATTTAGTTTTGTGTTATTTTTGATATTTTTGTTGCCAGTTATATATTTTTGATTTCGTTTATATTGGATTTGATTTATATATTCTTGGTTTATGACAGGTAATATAAGTCAGATTATATCATTTATATTTATAGTATTGGTAGCTTTGTAGGATTTTTTGAGATCATATGACTTGATTTTTTGTCAATTATAATAACCATCTATATATCCGCTAGCTAAGTTGCGAAGTCATATATTTAATAATAAATTATAGTTTTGTATATATGGATCTGATCGTATTATATCATAAGATTTTTTGAGTTTTGCATTTAGGATTTGGCTATAGTTGCGATATATATACATTTGATATCTAGAATATTTTTCTTTGTCAGAGTAGTATTTTTTATTTTTTTGATTTTGTAAGGCGAGTTTTTTGGCTCTCAGACTATATGATTTACGATTTTTAGTATTTGTATTTCTTAGATTTTTGTTGGTTTCTTTTAGTTTGGTAATTTGTGTTTTAAGTTTTTCGATTTGTTTTGTATCTTTATCGGAAATTTTGATACCACCACATACCAACTGTCAAGATTCGTAATCATTACTAACCAATGGTAGTATAAATTTCCACTTATCAGAAGATTTTAGATTAGTGATATCTCAAGTCGCACCACTACCATATATATACCCGGACCTAGGCTTGTCATAACATAGTATATCATATATATACTGACTATCTCACAAATATACACAACTTGCATTATTGCTAAAACCAAAATTATCTACCAAATCAACTCATTGCTGTGTAGCATTGCCATAAAGAGGAAATTTTTTGCTACCATAATACAAATAATATCACTTTAGGTCCAAATCTCAAGTATCGGTTATAATTTGTATATATTCGCCTGATGAGTCTACACCAACAGGATTTGGGATTATTTTACTAATTTGGAGATTATTTTCACCAGAAAATATAATTAGATTATTTATTACATCAATAGTTTTGGGAGATTTGGTAGTCATGAGTCAGACTATATCTGATATATATCCAGTAATTGTATAACCTATACTTGTATATTTTAGGTTTTTTTCTGAAATATTATACAAATCCAAAAAATAGTCATATTTGGTTTTGGTTTTTTCATACAGTAATTTATAGTAATTTTTATCACAAACTACAAAATCTCAAGACTTGATAGTGCCTGTGTAATTTATGATAAAATTGCTAGGATTATAGTTGCGTCATGACATATAATATTCATCCTCTATAAAATTTATCATCCAATATTTGCT